>JBHWTG010000180.1:0-6774 GCA_043427735.1 Tsuneonella sp.
GGGCGAGAAGATGGACGGCTATCTCGGGATCGTCGGCGCGAGCACCCCGGCGCTGCAGCGGATCGTCAGCGACATCAACATCAAGCGCCGCGCACTCTACGCCGAGAAGGCGCGCGCCAACAACGCCACGCTCGAGGAATACGCGCTCACCGCCGGCTGCCTCGCCATCGCCCGCACCGCGCCGGGCGAGAAATACCAGGCGCCCGACGGCAGCTGGCAGACCCGCACCACCGCCCCCCCGCTGCGCGACCCCCGCTGCCCGGGGTGAGCGGGTGCGCTCCGCGTCCGCGAGAATTTTTCGTTACGTAATTCCTCATGACAGGGGAATGGCGCCCAATCCGAGAGGCGGGTTTCTCTCCCTGGCGACCTGCAAACCGCAGATTCGCCAGTCTGCCAGGGTCGGTGATTGGGTCATGGCAAACAGGGCGTCGCCGCATAACGAACGGATCGTTTGGGCCGGCAAGGTATCGGCGGTGATGCCGGTCGCCGGATACTCATCTGAGTATCCCGAGCGAGAGGACGCTCTTTACCGCGACACCGCGAGCGGGCTCACCCGGATACCCCGTCGGCTGTCGTGGTATCATCGGGAGGCGCGTCAACAAGCTCGGGACATTCGGGGTGAGGTGCTGATCTTCGATTGGTCGCACTGCTGGTACTTCGGTGCCGATGCGCGAACGCTGCCCAACGACCTGGCGCACCTCGCCAAGCGGGGCATCGGCCACTCGGCGGCCGGCGCACTCCCGGACGACGAGAGACGCCTCGAAGACTGGCTTCGACAGCAAGCGGCGCCCGGCATGATCGGCGAACCTGGCGATGGGTGGGATGGACCGGAGCTTGGCTCGTGCGCTCCGTCACTGCCAAAAACCAAAGGGTGCGGCGGCTAGCCCACCCAGTCCGCGACCTGGCCGGCGACCTCGTTGGCGGCCTGGTTGAGGGCGGCGCCGACCGGGCCGGCTTCGGGCGCGACGCCGGGGACGGTGGCGGAGAAGCGGCGGGTGCGCACGTTGGTGCCGTTGACGTCGCGCACGGCGTCGTAGGTCACCACCACCGACGCGCTGCGCGCGTCGTAGCCGAAGTCGATCAGCGTGCCGCGCAGCTGGTTGGTGGGCGTGAGTGCCGGGTCGTCGTGATCGATCACCAGCCGATTGCCGCGCGCGCGGATGGTCTCGCCGAGCAGCCGGCGGAACAGGCGCGCGGGCTTGTCGACCCACACCGCGTCCTTGACGTAGGCGACGTTGGTGTCGTCGATCTGCACCGGCACGCGGTTGTTGGCGAGCCTGGTCGGGGTCTCCGGCTCGGCGATTGCGAGCGCCTGCGCGATGTCGCCGCTGATCGTCGCGCCCGCCGCGAGCGTCGCGGTCGGGGTGAGGTTGAGCAGCGAATCGGGGGTCTTGCCGCCGAAGCTGAGGCACCCGGCGAGCAGGCCGCTCGCACCGAGCGCGAGGCAGATGCGGGTCTTGATCATCGCGTCTCTCATTTCGGCCGGGTCATTCCGGCTGGGTCACTTGGGATCGTAGTCGGGCAGCTTCGGCCCGCCGAGCAGGGCGCCGGCGCCCTGGCTTTCGATCCGCTCGGTCACGCTGCGCAGCGCGCGGCTGGTCTCGCGCAAGTCGCGCAAGGTCGCCTCGGCCGCGGGGAGCGTGCTTTCGGAGAGCTGGCGCGCCGCGGGGCGCGCGTCGTCGAGCGTGGCGGACAGCGACTTGGCGGCATCCTCCGCCGAACCCAGCGTCTGGCGCATCTGCGCGGCGAGGTTCTGCCCCTCCTGGTTGAGCAGCCGGTCGGTCGAGGCGGTGACCCGCTCGAACCCGTCCAGCGCCTCGCTCGCCTCGCGCAGCGTCACCTGCAGCTCGGCGAGCGTCCGCTGGACCTGCGGCGTCGCCTGCGCGATGTCGCCGGTCATTCGCTCGGTGTTGTCGAGGATTCCCGCGATCGAGGCCTGGTTGCGGTCGGACAGCAGCAGCGTCAGCCGCTCGGTCAGCGTCGCCAGCCGCTCGAGCAGCAGCGGGGCGTTCGCCAGCAGCTCGCCGAGCCCGCCGGGCTTGGTCGGGATCACCGGCACGCCTTCGGGGCACGCGGTCTTGCCCACCCCGTCGCCCGCGCAGGTCAGCGGCGGGGCGCCGCGCCGCGCGCCGTCGAGCAGGATCGTCGAAACGCCGGTGAACGAGCCCTGGATCGTCGCGGTGGTGCCGACGAGGATCGGGGTCCGCTCGTCGACCTTGATCCGCACGCGCACGAACTGGGGGTCCTTGGGCCAGAGCTGAATTTCGCTGACCTGCCCCGAAGGCACGCCCGCGAAGCTCACCTGCGAGCCCTTGGCCAGCCCGGCGACCGACTGCTTGAAGAAGATGTCGTAGTCGTTCTGCTCGCCCTTGTTGAGCCCGGCGAGCCAGACGATGAACAGCGCGAGCGCGGCGAGCAGGGCCAGCGTGACCGCCCCCACCCAGACATGATTGGCCCGTGTTTCCATGCGCGCGGTCCTATGCCTTGCCTTCCAACGGCTTGTCGAGCGATTTGGCGCGCGCCTGGCTCGCCCGGGCGGCGCGGCCGCGCGGACCGTTGAAGTATTCCTCGATCCACGGATGGCGGGTTTCGAGCAGCTCGGGGATGGTGCCGACCGCCACCACCTTGCGGTCCGCCAGCACCGCCACCCGATCGCAAATCTCGTACAGCGTATCGAGGTCGTGGGTGATCAGGAATACCGTGAGCCCGAGCGTTTCCTGCAATGCCCGGGTGAGCTCGTCGAACGCGGCGGCGCCGATCGGGTCGAGCCCGGCGGTCGGCTCGTCGAGGAACAGCAGCTCGGGATCGAGCGCGAGCGCACGCGCGAGCCCGGCGCGCTTCTTCATGCCCCCCGAAAGCTCGGCCGGATACTTCGCCACCGCGTCGGCGGGCAGGCCGGTGAGCATGACCTTGTAGCGCGCGATCTCGTGCATCAGCTCGGGCGCGATGTCGGGGTAGAACTGCTTCAAGGGTACCTCGACGTTCTCGCCCACGGTCAGCGTTGAAAACAGCGCGCCGCCCTGGAACAGCACGCCCCAGCGGTTGCGCACGCCGACGACTTCCTCCGGATCGCCGCCGGTGATCGCGCGGCCGAACACCTCGATGTGGCCTTCGTCGGGCGTCTGCAGCCCGATGATCGAGCGCATCAGGACCGACTTGCCGGTGCCCGAGCCGCCGACCACGCCGATGATCTCCCCACGCTTGACCTTGAGCGAGAGGTCCTCGTGGATCACCGCCTCGCCGAAGCTGTTCCTGAGCCCCTCGACGACGATCGGGTGCTCGCCGCGGAAGCGCTCGTAACGGCGGTTGACGTCGGGATCGCCGAACTCGGCGGCGCCGTCGGCCGCGCCGGGGACCTCCTCGCCCGCGGGGGCACCGGCCTCGCTCATGCCCACCCCACATTGGTGAAGAACACCGCGAAGAACGCGTCGAGCACGATCACGGTAAAGATGGCGAACACCACCGCGTTGGTGGTCTTGAGCCCGACCTCCTCCGAATTGCCTTCGACCTTCATTCCCTGATAGCAGCCGGTCATCCCGACGATCAGGCCGAACACCGGCGCCTTCACCAGCCCGACGTAAAGATCGTAGGTCGGCACCACTTCGTTGATCCGCAGCAGGAACGAGCCGAACGGGATGCCGAGCGAGAGCTCGCCCACCACCGCGCCGCCGATGATCGCCATGCACGCCGAGTAGAACCCGAGCAGAACCATCATGAACGTGACCGCGAGCACCCGCGGCACGACCAGCGCCTCCATCGGCGAGATGCCGATCGTGCGCATCGCATCGACCTCCTCGGTGAGCTTCATCGTGCCGATCTGCGCGGCGAACGCGCTGCCCGAGCGGCCGGCGACCATGATCGCGGTCATCAGCACGCCCAGCTCGCGCAGGGTGATCCGGCCGACGAGATTGACCGTCAGCGTCTCGGCCCCGAACTGCGCGAGCTGCACCGCGCCCTGCTGGGCGATGACGATGCCGATGAGGAAGCTCATCAGCCCGATGATCCCGAGCGCGGAGACGCCGACCAGCTCGAGCTGGCGGACGAACGCCTTGGTGCGGAACCGGCGCGGGTGGCGGATGATCATCCCCACCGCGAGCATGAACTGGCCGACGAACGCGACCGCCCCCATCGTGCCGCGCCGCGCGGCCATCATCCGCTCGCCGGTCGCCGCCAGCACGCGCTGCAGCGCTGGTGGCCGCTCGGGCCCGACATCGCCGCCCGGCCCGGTCTCGGCCAGCGCCTCGATCAGGCGCGCCGCGCGCTCGTCGGCGTTCACGATCCGCCCGCCGGTCTCGCGCGACAGCCGCAGCGCGATCCAGGCGCCGACGGTGTCGATCTCGCGCACTCCGGAGAGGTCGATCTCGGCCAGCGGCTCGTCGATCGCCATCAGCTCGCCATCGACCGGGCCGATGGTCGACACGAGGTAATTGCCCGCCAGCGTGAGCCGGCGGCCTCCTGGTCCATCCTCGATCGCGAAATCTGCCCCGGCGCTCATGCGCGGCGAGCTATGGGGCGAAAAATCCACAGCGACAAGCGGATGCGTCATCTGCGTTGCACCTGCGAACGGGCGCTGGCATGGCCGCGCCCGCGATGACGAGCGAACCGAGCCAGGAACCGGCCACAGAACTGGCCAAGACGTTCGACCCCGCGGAGATCGAGGCGCGCTGGTATGCGCACTGGGAAACCCGCGGCTGTTTCCGGCCCGAGCGGCCCGAGGCCGAGCCGTTCACCATCGTCAACCCGCCGCCCAACGTCACCGGCAGCCTGCACATCGGCCACGCGCTCGACAACACGCTGCAGGACGTGGTGGTGCGCTACGAGCGGCTGCGCGGCAAGGACGCGCTGTGGGTGGTCGGCACCGATCACGCCGGCATCGCCACGCAGATGGTGGTCGAGCGCGAGATGGCGCTGCGGCAGGACAAGCGGACGAACTACACCCGCGAGGACTTCATCGCCAGGGTATGGGAGTGGAAAGAGCAAAGCGGGGGCACGATCACCCGCCAGCTCCGCCGGCTCGGCTGCTCGATGGACTGGAGCCGCGAGCAGTTCACGATGGACCCGCACTTCACGCGCGCGGTGACCAGGGTGTTCGTGGACCTCTACAACCAGGGGCTGATCTACCGCGACAAACGGCTGGTGAACTGGGACCCGGCGCTCGGCACCGCGATCAGCGACCTCGAGGTCGAGACGCACGAGGTCGCGGGCGGCTTCTGGCGCTTCCGCTATCCGCTCGCCGACGGGGTCACGACGGCCGACGGCGCGGATAACCTGATCGTGGCGACCACCAGGCCGGAGACGATGCTGGCGGACATGGCGGTCGCGGTCCACCCGTCCGATGCGCGCTACGCCTCGGTGGTCGGCAAGCACGTCGTGCTGCCGTTGACCGGACGGCGCGTGCCGGTGATCGCCGACGAGCACGCCGATCCCGAGCTCGGCAGCGGTGTCGTCAAGATCACCCCGGGGCACGATTTCAACGACTTCGAGGTCGGCAAGCGCGCCGGCATCGCGCCCGCCGCCATGCTCAACATGCTCGATGGCAGGGCCGCGGTGGTGCAGACCGCCGACGGGCGGGTGCCGGCCGAGTTCATCGGGCTCGACCGCTTTGCCGCGCGCGAGCTGATCGTGCGCGGGATGAAGGAAGCGGGCCACCTCGTGCCGTTCATCGACAAGGACGGCGCCGAGCACGACGCCGAACCGCGCCTGATCGCCACCCCCTTCGGCGACCGCGGCGGGGTGGTGATCGAGCCGTGGCTGACCGACCAGTGGTACGTCGACGCCGAGAAACTCGCCGCCGCGCCGATCGAAGCGGTGAAGGACGGGCGGATCGAGATCGTCCCCAGGAGCTGGGAGAAGACCTTCTTCAACTGGATGGAAAACATCCAGCCGTGGTGCGTCAGCCGCCAGCTCTGGTGGGGGCACCGGATTCCGGCCTGGTATGACGCGGAGGGCCGGGTATTCGTCGCCGAAAGCGAAGAAGCGGCGGAGATTCTGGCGGGCGAGGGCGCGTCACTGACGCGCGACGAGGACGTCCTTGACACGTGGTTCTCGTCCGCCTTGTGGCCCTTCGCCACGCTGGGCTGGCCGGAAAAGCCCTCTCCCCTTCAGGGGAGAGGGTTGGGAGAGGGGGATGCAGGCGCGGCGGACGGTCCCCTCTCCCCGACCCTCTCCCCTGAAGGGGAGAGGGAGACTTTGCTCGCCCGCCACTACCCCAACGACCTGCTCATCTCGGGCTTCGACATCCTGTTCTTCTGGGACGCGCGGATGGCGATGATGGGGATGCATTTCATGGAGGAGGTGCCGTGGCGGCGGCTCTATCTCCACGGCCTCGTGCGCGCAGCGGACGGGCAGAAGATGTCGAAGTCCAAGGGCAACGTGGTCGATCCGCTGGGCCTGATCGACCGCTACGGCGCCGATGCGCTGCGGTTCTTCATGTGCGCGATGGAGAGCCAGGGCCGCGACGTGAAAATGGACGAGAGCCGGGTCGAGGGATACCGCAACTTCGCCACCAAGCTGTGGAACGCCGCGCGCTTCGCCCGAGCGAACGGGATCGGCGCATCGCAGTCGATCGCCGCGCCGCCGGCCGCGCTCGCGGTCAACCGCTGGATCGTGGGCGAGGTCGTCGCCACGCAGGCGGCGCTCGACAAGGCGATGGCCGAGCTGCGCTTCGACGCCGCCGCGAACGCAATCTATCGCTTCGCCTGGGACACCTTCTGCGACTGGTACCTCGAGCTGATCAAGCCCGTGCTAGCTCCCCTCCCGCTTGCGGGAGACATA
>JBHWTG010000181.1:0-6056 GCA_043427735.1 Tsuneonella sp.
TGGGCGTGTCCAGACCAAGCCGGACTCACCCCTAACCCCTCCCGCCTGCGGGAGGGGGACCGATTGCGCCCCGTCACACCTTCCACCCCGAATGGATCGCCACCAGCCCGCCCATAATCGGCTCGACCTTGGTCCGCGCGAACCCGGCGGCGGCGATCATGCGCTCGAATTCGGGCATCGGCGGAAACCGCCGGATCGATTCGACGAGGTAGCGGTAGCTGTCGGCATCGCCGGCGATCCGGCGGCCGATCTCGGGCACCAGCTTGTGCGAATACTGGTCGTAGGCCTGCTTGAACCCGGGCCACCGGGTGGTCGAGAACTCGAGGCAGTAGAACCGCCCGCCATACTTCAGCACACGGTGGGCCTCGGCCAGCGCGCGGCCGATCCGGGTGACGTTGCGGATGCCGAAGGCTATCGTGTAGGCGTCGAACACCTGGGCCGGATAGGCCAGTTCCTCGGCGTTCTGCCGGCTCCACACCAGGCCGTCGATCCCGCGCTCGAGCGCGCGCTCGATGCCGACGTCGAGCATCTCCTGGTTGATGTCGGCGACGGTCACGCTCGCGCCGCGCTCGGCGAGGCGGAAGGCGATGTCGCCGGTGCCGCCGGCCATGTCGAGGATCGCCTCGCCCGGACGCGGCTTCACCCGGCGCACGAAGCGGTCCTTCCACACCCGGTGGAGGCCCGCCGACATGGCGTCGTTCATCACGTCGTACTTGCTCGCCACACCCGAAAACACCGCGCCGACCCGGCGGGTCTTCTCGTCCGGAGCGACCTCCTCGTAACCGAAGGACACCGTTTCGCTGGCCGTCTCGCTCGCCGTCTCGCTCATGGCGCCGCGCCTTACGGGCAATTGCCCGCCCCGCAAAGGGTGATACAGCCCGCCCGATGCCCGAGCTTCCCGAGGTCGAGACCACCGTGCGCGGGCTGGCGGCGTGCCTCGATGGCGAGCGCATCGAGCGCGTCGCGGTCCACCGGCCCGACATGCGCCGGCCGTTCCCGCCCGGGCTGGTCCAGGCGCTGACCGGGGCGCGGGTCACCGGGCTTGGCCGGCGGGCGAAGTACGGGCTGATCCATACCGACCGAGATTCCACGCTGGTGTTCCACCTCGGCATGAGCGGGCGCTGGCGGATCGATCCGGACGCGATCGACAAGCACGATCATCTCGTGATCGAGACCGCCGGGCACCGCTTCGCGCTCAATGACGCCCGGCGGTTCGGCTCGGTCGACCTGGTCGACACCCCGACGCTCGATGCCTGGCCGGCGTTCGCCGCGCTCGGGCCCGAGCCGCTCGGACCCGAGCTTACGTCCTTGCACCTCAAGCGCGCGTTCGCCGGCCGCAGGCAGGCGATCAAGCTGCTGCTGCTCGACCAGCGGATCGTCGCCGGTCTCGGCAACATCTACGTCTGCGAGGCGCTGTGGCGCGCCGGGATCGATCCGCGCAAGCCCGCCGGCAAGGTCGCGCTGCCCCGGCTCGGTCGGCTCGTGCCCGCAATCCGCGCGGTGCTCGAGCAATCGATCGGCGACGGCGGCTCGAGCTTGCGCGACTACGCGCGACCCGACGGCACGCTTGGTTATTTCGCCACGCGCTTTGCGGTCTATGGCCGCGACGGAAAGGCCTGCCTGCGCGACGATGCGGGAAGCGTGAAGCGGATCGCCCAGGGCGGCCGGTCGACCTGGTTCTGCCCACGCTGCCAGCGGTAGCGCCACCGCCAGCTTGACGCGCGGCGGCTCGGCCGCTAGGGGCGCGCCTTTCCCGGCGGGCCAGCCCGCTGCGGTTACCCGCGAGAAACGAACTTTCGGCCGCCGCGCGCGGTCAACCGAGGACAGACATGGCCAACACGCCGCAAGCCAAGAAGCGCATCCGCCGCAACAACGCGCGCGCCGAGATCAACACCAGCCGCATGAGCCGCATCCGCTCGTTCCTGAAGAAGGTCGAGACCGCGATTGCCGGCGGCGACAAGTCGGCGGCCGCCGAGGCGCTCAAGGCCGCCCAGCCCGAGCTCGCTCGCGGGGTCGCGCGCGGAGTGCTGCACAAGAACACCGCCAGCCGCAAGATGAGCCGGCTGTCGAAGCGAGTCGGCGCGCTTTGATTCGCCCACCCGATTCGCCGCCGCGGGCGGCGCGATCGGGATCCGCGCGAGAACAAAACAAACACGACGCCGGCGCCACCGGGTGCCGGCGTTTTCGTATCTCGACGGCGGACCGGAGCAAACCCTAGGATTCCCGCGATTCGCTCTGCGCGCATCGGAACTTCAATGGCAATTCCAAAGACTTAAACGCAAGTCCGCCGGTTTTGCCGAGTCAACATTCATTATTTCACTTTTTTTGCATTCGCAGCCTTGTCAGCGCTGCCCGGCTGTTCAAAAGAAGCGCTCTCCCGGGGCTTGGACAGCGCGGGAATCAACACTGGGCAGGCCCTTCGAACCCGAGGCGAACGCGCTCTCAGGGGCGGAGAAGCTATGCCCGCGGGAGGGGCGAGGCGGGGCCGGCGAGCGGCCAGGGCAGAGGGGTTCACAAGTCGATGAATGCGACCATCGGCGGCATCGGTGCTGCGCAGCGAAAGGGCGGTGAGGACGGGATGGAGGATCTGGAAGCGGTAAACCTGGCGGCCGACTGGTCGGACATCAGCCAGGGCCTGCGCAAGGATCTCGGCCACCAGCTTCACAGCCAGTGGATCAAGCCGATCCAGGTCGGCGGCTTCTGCGACGAGACGGGCACGCTCGAGCTCTATCTGCCGACCGACTTCAGCGCCAACTGGGTCAAGGACCGGTTCCATGACCGCTTGAGCCTGGCGTGGAAGATCGCCCGCAGCGAAGTGCGCCATGTCGCGATCAAGGTGCACCCGGGCCGCCGCAAGCTTCCCGAGCTGTCGTTCGGCGACGGCCGCCGGCCGGCCAACGACGGCAGCGACGCGAGCATGATCGCGGTCGCCGCCGGGACCATCGGCGAGCGCGGATTCACCTCGTCGATCGGGCTCGATCCGCTGCTGACGTTCGCCGCCTTCGTCACCGGCGAGGCCAACGTGCTCGCGTGCAACGCCGCGCAGCGGATGTCGGCCAGCGAGAGCCCGCAATTCTCGCCGCTCTACCTCAAAGCCGCCACCGGCCAGGGCAAGACCCACCTGCTCCACGCGATCGGCCACGCCTACCTCGGCGCCCATCCGCGCGCGCGCATCTTCTACTGCAGCGCCGAGCGGTTCATGGTCGAGTTCGTCCAGGCGCTGAAGTCCAACCAGACGATCGAGTTCAAGGCGCGGCTGCGCAGCTTCGACCTCCTGCTGGTCGACGACATCCAGTTCATCATCGGCAAGGCCAGCGCGCAGGAGGAGCTGCTCTACACGATCGACGCGCTGCTTGCCGAGGGCAAGCGGCTGGTGTTCGCCGCCGATCGCGCGCCGCAGGCGCTCGACGGGGTCGAGCCACGGCTGCTCTCGCGCCTCAGCATGGGCCTCGTCGCCGATATCCAGGCGGCCGACATCGAGCTGAGGCGCACGATCCTCGACTCGAAGCTCACCCGCTTCGCCCCGCTCGAGGTTCCGGCCGACGTGGTCGACTTCCTCGCGCGCACGATCACCCGCAACATCCGCGAGCTGGTGGGCGGGCTCAACAAGCTGATCGCCTACGCGCAGCTGACGGGGCAGGAAGTCTCGCTTCAGCTCGCCGAGGAGCAGTTGACCGACATCCTCTCGGCGAACCGCCGGCGGATCACGATCGACGAAATCCAGCGCACCGTGTGCCAGTTCTACCGCATCGACCGCGCCGAGATGGCGAGCAAGCGCCGCGCGCGCGCGGTGGTCCGCCCGCGGCAGGTGGCGATGTACCTGTCGAAGGTGCTGACCCCGCGCAGCTACCCCGAGATCGGCCGCAAGTTCGGCGGGCGCGATCATTCGACCGTGATCCATGCCGTCCGGCTGATCGAGGACTTGCGGGCACGCGATGCCGACATGGACGGCGACGTGCGCAGCCTGCTGCGCCAGTTGGAGAGCTGAATCGCCAGGATAAGCAAGGAGCACTTCGGGAACGCGCTCCGATAATCCTGGGGCCGCATGGGTACGCACGGCCTGTCGACAGCCTCTCAACAGGCCGTCGACAGGCTCTTTTTTTACCGCGATAGGCGGCCGGTGGCCCTCGCCCCCGACCGCCTCGACCGCTTCGCGCGGCATATCGTCCTGCCCCAAGTCGGCGGTGCGGGCCAGGTCGCGCTGGCGCGGGCCCACGTCGCAATCGTCGGGCTCGGCGGGATCGGTTCGCCCGCGCTGCAGTATCTCGCCGGGGCGGGCGTCGGCCGGCTGACGCTGATCGACGACGGGCGGGTCGAACTCTCCAACCTCCAGCGCCAGACGATCTATTCGGAGCGCGACGTCGGCCACGGCAAGGCGGTCGCGGCGCGGCGCTGGCTGGCCAACTTCGACGGCGCGATCGAGGTGGCGCTAAGCGACCTGCGCATGGTCCCGGACACGGTAGAGGAAGCGCTTGATCGCGCCGATCTGGTGCTCGATGGAACCGACAATTTCGCCACTCGGCTCACCGTATCGGACGCCTGCGTCGCTCTCCGAGTGCCGCTGCTCAGCGCCGCGGTCGGGCGCTTCCAGGGCCAGGTCGGCGCGTTCGCCGGGCATTTGCCGGACGAGGCCTGCTACCGCTGCTTCGTCGGCGATGCGTTCGATGCCGACGACTGCGATTCGTGCGCCGACGAAGGGATGCTCGGCGCGATGGCGGGCTGGGCGGGCACTTTTGCCGCGCTCCAGGCGGTGCGCCTGCTGCTCGCGCCCACGGGCGGGCTCGGGCCGCCGCAATGGGGCCGGGTTCACCTGCTCGACGGTCTCGCACCGAACATGCGCAGCGTGCGCATCGCCAAGGACCCGCAGTGCCGCGTCTGCGCGGGCTCTGACGCCGGGCAAACGGGTGACGCCGATCCAGATTATTGAAACGGCTCGCGGACCTGATACACAACACCTGGATCGACTGCCCAAGGACGGACGGGTGCAACATTACCGGATCAACAAGGTGACCGCGCGGGGCGGGCACACGCTCAAGAAGCGCGACGTGCTCGCGCAGAGCGATGCCGACGCCGTGCAGACCGCCGCCGCGAGCGACGACTGCCCCGTGTGCGAAGTCCTGCGCAACGGGCACGTGGTCGGGGTCGTCGACTAGCTGCGCGGCGCGCCCAGCACCTCTTCCACCCACGCGGGCACCAGCACGCTCGCGGGCCCCAGACGGGTCTCGTTGAACCAGGCCGAGCCCTGGCTGCGCTCCAGATTGAGCTCGAGCGTTGCCGCGCCGAGCTCGCTCGCGTCGCGCACGAAGCCCGCCGCCGGATAGACCGCCCCCGAGGTGCCGATCGAGACGAACAGGTCGGCGCGGCGCAGCGCGGCGTAGATCTCGTCCATGCGATACGGCATCTCGCCGAACCACACGACATCCGGGCGCAGCGCGCGGGCGCCGCAGGCGGGGCACGGCGGGCGGCCGATCAGCGGCCCCCTCCAGCGGCTGCGCGCGTCGCACCGGGTGCACCAGGCGTTGAGATGCTCGCCGTGCATGTGCAGCACCCGCCGCGCGCCCGCCCGCTCGTGCAGATCGTCGACGTTCTGGGTGACGGTCAGCAGCTCGCGCTCCCCGTCTCTCGACCATTCGGCATCGAGCCGCGCCAGCGCAGCGTGCGCGGCATTCGGCTGCTTGGACTGGATCGCCTCGCGCCGCATGTCGTAGAACCGCAGCACGAGGTCCGGATCGCGCGCGAACGCCTCCGGCGTGGCGACATCCTCCACCCGGTGCTGCTCCCACAGCCCCCCGCCGTCGCGGAAGGTGTCGATGCCGCTTTCGGCGCTGATCCCCGCGCCAGTGAGGACCACGATGTTGCGGATGCGGTTCATGTCGCGCATGAAGCAGCCCGAGCGGGGAGTGGCAATGGCGCGGATCGGCATCATCGGCAGCGAAGGGCGGATGGGCCACCCGCTGGCCCGCGCGATCGCCGAGGCCGGGCACGAGCTCGCCGGCGGGGTGGACCAGGGCGGCAACACCGCGAGCCTCGCCGAGGCGAGTGACGCGCTGGAGTAT
>JBHWTG010000182.1:0-4963 GCA_043427735.1 Tsuneonella sp.
GGCAAGACGCTCGGGGTCGTCCGGCTGCCGACGGGGCTCGATCCCGACGACCTGATCAGGCAGCAGGGCGCGCAGGCGATGGACGCGCTGCTCGCCGCGCCCGCCAGCCTGATCGACACGCTATGGGCGTTCGAGCGCGACGCGGCGCCGCTGCGCACCCCCGAGGAGAAGGCCGGGCTCAAGGCGCGGCTCATCGCGCATTGCGAAGCGATCGGGCACCCTGACATCCGCGCGCTCTATCGCCGCGAACTGCTCGAGAAGTTCTCGGCGTTCGCCTTCCCCCCTCGCCCTCCGCGCGAAAAGCGCGAGTGGAAGCGAGGGTTCGCAAAGCCCGGTAATCCCGTGCTCGATCCGGTGGCGGCCGGCCGTTTGCGCAGGGCCGCCGGCGGCGGCGCACGCGACGCGCTGGCGAGCGCGGTGATCGCCGGCCTGCTGCGGTATCCGGATCAGATTCTCGTTCATGCCGAGCCGCTCGGACGGTTCGCGCACGCCGATGCGCGCACGGGTCCTGCGCTCGAATCGCTCATCGAGGCGGCCGAGATGCTTGATCCCGGCGATCCCGCTCCCATATCCGTCGGGCAGGACTTCGCGCCGCCGCCGGACAGCACTCGCTTCGCCTTCCTCCAGGACGGCATCGATCCGCAAGCCGCGCGCGAGGAGCTTGCGGAAGCCGTGTCGCTGCTGGTCGAACGGCCCGCGCTGGAGGCCGCGCTCGCGGCGGCCACCGCGCGCTTTGCGACCGACCCGGAAGCCGCCTTCGCCGAGCAGCAGCGGCTGCTCAAACGAAAGCTGGCATTCGAGAAACGATTGCGGCTAATGGCGAGCCGCCGCGCCGCGAGCGCGGCCGGTGAAGATTCAGACTCTCCGCCGGTGCCCGCCGGCGCCGCGGATGAGGGCAGCGAGTGACACAAGACGACATGGCGACCCAGGACGATACCGACGGCAAGGACGATGCCCCGCTGATCGATCTCAACGAAGCGAATATCAAGAAGCTGATCGCCAAGGCCAAGCGGCGCGGCTACGTCACCGTCGACGAACTGAACGAGGCGCTGCCGCAGGACGAGCTGTCGAGCGAGCAGATCGAGGACGTGATGTCCGCGATCAGCGAGATGGGCGTCAACATCGTCGAGACCGACGAGGACGCCGAAGCCGAAGAAGCCGGCGAGGACGTCGACGAGGTCGCCGACGAGGACGACGACGGCGAGGACGACGGCGCGTCCAACAAGCCGTCGAAGCCGGCTGCCGCCGCCAAGAAGAAGGAAACCGTCGAGCGCACCGACGATCCGGTGCGCATGTACCTGCGCGAGATGGGCGCGGTCGAGCTGCTGAGCCGCGAGGGCGAGATCGCGATTGCCAAGCGCATCGAAGCCGGGCGCGACATGATGATCATGGGCCTGTGCGAAAGCCCGATCACCTTCCACGCGATCATCCTGTGGTCCGAGGCGCTCAACAACGAGGAGATGCAGCTGCGCGAGATCCTCGATCTCGATGCCATGCTGTCGAAAGAGCCGCCGGTCGAGAAGATGGAGGACGGCGCCGAGGACGACGAGGAGGAGCCCGAGATTTCGGAGGCAACCGCCGGCCCGACCTACAAGGAAGAGGAAGAGGTCGAGGAAGCCGAAGAGGAGGTCGACGAGGACGACGAGGACGGGGAACCGCGCGCCCGCCGCCGTGAGGAGGACGAGGAAGAGGACAACACCCTCTCGCTGGCCCAGATGGAAGCCCAGCTGAAGCCCGCCGCGCTCGAGACCTTTGCGCGGATCACCGGCCTGTTCAAGAAGTTCGAGAAGCTGCAGGCCGAGCGGGTCGAAATCCTCGGCGCGGGCCAGGATTACCCGGCCGCCAAGGAAAAGAAGTACGAGGCGCTGCGCGAGGAGCTCACCGCCGAGGTCGAGAGCGTGCAGTTCCACGCGACCAAGATTGAGTTCCTGGTCGACAACCTCTACTCGTTCAACCGCCGGCTGACCGCGCTCGGCGGGCAGATGCTGCGTCTTGCCGAGCGGCACAAGGTCAAGCGCGCCGATTTCCTCGCGGTCTATGTCGGCAACGAGCTCGACGATGCCTGGCTGCAGGCGAACGCGAAGAAGGACAAGAAATGGGCCGCCTTCGCCGAGAAGGAGGCCGACGCGGTCGAGCGCATCCGCGCCGAGATCGCTGACATCGCGGCGGCCACCGGCATGTCGCTCCCGGAGTTCCGCCGGATCGTCAACATGGTCCAGAAGGGCGAGCGCGAAGCGCGCATCGCCAAGAAGGAAATGGTCGAGGCGAACCTGCGGCTGGTGATCTCGATTGCTAAAAAGTATACCAACCGCGGCCTGCAATTCCTTGATCTTATTCAGGAAGGCAACATCGGATTGATGAAGGCGGTCGACAAGTTCGAGTACCGCCGCGGCTACAAGTTCAGCACGTATGCCACCTGGTGGATCCGCCAGGCGATCACCCGCTCGATCGCCGACCAGGCGCGCACGATCCGCATCCCGGTCCACATGATCGAGACGATCAACAAGCTCGTGCGCACCAGCCGCCAGTTCCTTCACGAGCAGGGCCGCGAGCCGACACCCGAGGAAATGGCCGAGCGGCTGAGCATGCCGCTCGAGAAAGTCCGCAAGGTGATGAAGATCGCCAAGGAGCCGATCAGCCTCGAGACCCCGATCGGCGACGAGGAAGATTCGCACCTCGGCGACTTCATCGAGGACAAGAACGCGGTGATCCCGGTCGATGCGGCGATCCAGTCGAACCTCAAGGAGACCGTCACCCGCGTTCTGGCGTCGCTGACCCCGCGCGAGGAGCGCGTGCTGCGCATGCGCTTCGGCATCGGGATGAACACCGATCACACGCTCGAGGAAGTCGGCCAGCAGTTCTCGGTCACCCGCGAACGCATCCGCCAGATCGAAGCAAAGGCGCTGCGCAAATTGAAGCACCCCAGCCGATCGAGAAAGATGCGCAGCTTTCTCGATCAGTGAGGGCTTGGCCCTAGTCCGAGGCCTCGGCTGGCGCGATCACTCGCAGAGCCGGATTGGGAAGCCCGATGCCCTCCCGGTTGAATGCCTCGAGAATGCCAGTGCGCACGGCCGAAGCGGTGTTCTTGTAATCGGCGCGCTGCGAATCGGTCCAGAAGGTGATCTCGAGAGCGATGTCGGCCTCTCCCAGGTCGGCGACCCGCACCGCAGGCACCGGCGCCTCGAGCACGCCGGGCGCGGCGGCCGCGGCCGCCTGCGCGACATCGCGCGCCCGGCGCAGGTCGGCATCGTACCCGAGCCATACGCCCACCTTCCCCCGGCGCACCGGATCAGCGGTATTGTTGATGATGCGCGAGGTGAAGACTTCGGCGTTGGGCACCAGCATGACCCGCCCGTCGTAAGCGCGCAGGCGGGTGGCCCGCAGCTCGATCCGTTCGACCGATCCCTCCAGATCGCCCACCACGATCTGGTCGCCGATTTCGAACGGCCGCAGGGCGAGCAGAAGAAGGCCGGACACAAAATTGGACAGTATGTCTTTCAGCGCGAAACCGAGGACGATGCCGGTCAGACCCATCCCGGCCGCAACGGTACCCGGATCGAACCCGAGCGCGTTGACCGCCACGAAAAAGCCAAGCGCCAGGATCGCATAGTATGACAGCTGCTTGACCAGGCTCTCGGCGGTCAGATCGTCGACGCTTTCCTTGAAGATCGCTCGCAGTACGAAGCGCACACCGCGCGCTGCCACCCAAAACACCAGGAAGACCAACGCCGCCGCGAGCGCCCTCGGCACGACATGCGCGGCTGATTCGCCTAACCGGCCGAAGGCCCCTTCCCACGAAGCGCGGACATCGGCGAGGTACCGCCCGCCCCAGCCCAGCCGCCGCTCCCGTGCGTCCTCGAGAGCCCTGCCAAGCGCCAACGCCCACTGCCTTGCGAGCGCTTCCTGAGTGGCGAAGTTATCTTCGGCATCGCGCTGGGTGATCGAAACCACCGGAATGCCCGAAACCGATACGGTCCAACCGCTGGGGGTCTGGCGGGCGATCGGGGGTGCGACCGTGCCGATGTTGCGCACTAGCGGCGCCAGTCGCTCTTCGATCCGTCGCGCGCGCTCGCTGGCGGGATCGTCAGCCGCGGACGGCCCCACTTGAAACACCGCCCGTCCGTCCAGCCGGACGGTGGCGAGATTGGCCTGCGCCGCGGCAGGGTGCGCCGCCAGCAAAAGGGCGAGCCCTGCAACCACCGCGAGCAGCAGCCGCGACACGGGCCGTAGCACGCTCTCTCGGCAAGATTGATTGATGAACATCGAACAGGCCTTAGATGCAGGTCGTCGGGCAACCAATAGGGAGCGCCCGACTGCCCGTATGACGGGGCGGACACCCGCGACCCGCGAAGGCGCGATCGGCCTGACGCGGGGGTGGCGAAAACCTCCCCCGACGCCTATGGGCCTGCCATGCGCATCGCGATTGCCTCGGACCATGCCGCCGTCGACCTCAAGGCCGCGGTACGCGAGTGGCTCATCGACGAAGGGCACGAGGTCGCCGACCTCGGGCCGGACAGCCACGATAGCGTCGACTATCCCGACTTCGGCTACCGCCTTGCCGATGTCGTGGCCGATGGAACCGCCGCATGCGGCATCGCTCTCTGCGGCTCGGGCATCGGCATTTCGATCTCGCTCAACCGCCACCCGAAGGTGCGCTGCGCCCTCGTTTCGGAGCCGCTGTCCGCCGCGCTCGCGCGCGAGCATAACGACGCCAACGTGATCGCGCTCGGCGCCCGGCTCGTCGGCATCGATATGGCGAAGGCGTGCATCGCTGCGTTCCTCGGCACCGAGTTCGGCGGCGGGCGCCACCAGCGCCGGGTCGACAAGCTTTCCACCCCGCCCGCCTTCAAGGAGACGGCATGAGCCCCCCTTCCGCCATCGGCGGCGCCACCCTCGCCCACCGCACCGCCGCCGACCCGCTGACCCGCTTCTGGGGAGACGACCTCGCCGCGGCCGACAGAAG
>JBHWTG010000183.1:0-5938 GCA_043427735.1 Tsuneonella sp.
GCTCTGGATGATCTCCTGCCGGTGGTAGAGATCGTGAATAAAGGCGTTGAGCGCCCGCACGCGCTGCTCGATGCCGCGCGTCAGCCGGCGCCATTCGCTGGCGGAGACGATCCGCGGCACCATGTCGAACGGGATCAGGCGCTCCTCGGCCGCGTCCTCGCCGTAGACGTTGAAGGTGATGCCGGTGCGGCGGAACACCCCTTCGGCCTCGCGGTCCTTGCGCCGCAGCCAGTCGCGGTCCTGCTCGTCGAACCATGCGGCGTAGCCGGCGTACGCCGGGCGGACGGTGCCGTCCGCCGCGCGCATCTCGTCGAAAGCTGCGGACCCGCCGCCTGCCTGCCCCATGCGCGCGATGTTAGCCGGGCGGCCGCGAATTGCAGCCCCGAATGTGCGCGCTCATTCGCGGTCGAGCTCGCGCAGGACCGCGGCGATCACCTGCGGGTCGTAAGCGAAGCCCATGTGGGTGCAGCGCAGCGCGACCGCGCGGTCTCGCTCGCCCGGCCGGCCGCGCGCCGCGCGCGGGTGCACGATCCCGTCGCGCGGGCTCCACAGGGCGACCGTTTCGACCGGCGGCTTGGCGGCAAGCTCGATCGCGATCGGCGGCTCTTCCACCCGGTGCCCGGTGACGAAGTGATACGCGCGCCAGACGTTGTTCGCCCGCGGGCTCCATGAGAACGGCGAGCCCATCGTCACCACCTTGGCCACCGCCTCGGGCCGGCGCTTGGCGAGCTCGCGCGCGAACAGCCCGCCGAGGCTCCAGCCGACCAGCGCGACCCGCTCGCCGTGCCGGTCGGCGAGATCGCCCAGCCGCGCCTCGAGCGCGGCGACGTTGTCCTGCGTCGGACCCCAGTTGAAGCCCAGGCCCCAGCGCTTGACCCGGTGCCCCGCCGCCTCGAGCCGCCTGGCCATGTAGCGCATGCGCACCGGGTGCGTGGCGAAGCCGGGCAGCAGCATCACCGTGCGCGGGCGCACGGCCGACACCGCGGCATGGTGCCGGACGGCGCGGCGGAAGGGTTCGACCACCCACTCGAGCTCGCCGACAAGGCGCCGCAGCGGGGGCCCGCCCACGCCGTCGGGGCAGTCCTCGCGCGCGAGCGCCAGACGGTGCTGGAGCGCCTCGCGCGCGCCGAGTATTTGTGCGTAATCGAACCGTGTCGCCAAGTGCGCCTCGCTGCCGCCGTCTCGATCAACGCAGGGGAGCGACGCGGGTTTCATCCGTCCTACGGGCAATCGCCCACCCGGCGCGAGTTCATGGTCATTTCCATCCGTATCTCCCCCCCGGGGATCATCGCCGCCTTCTGCACCATCGTCATGCGCATCGCCGAACTCTCCGCGCCGGCGGTCCCGGCGAGCGCGATCTCGGCGCTCAACCCCTGCTGGCCCGAGCAGCTCAGCGCCGCATCGATCTTGCCGCCGTCGACATCGAAGTCGGCGAACTCGCACTTCATCCCGCCGGTGCCTTCGGTCATCTTGCGGATCGAGTCCTCGAAGCCCTTGCCGGCTTCCTGCTCGGTCAGGCAGAACGCGGTTCCCTCGGCCGAGACGCCGCCCATCATGCCCTTCAGCTGCTCGGCCTGCGCGGCGGGCAATCCCGGCACCGAGAATTCGATCAGCTCGACCTCGGTTCGATATTGCCCGGGGCGCGGCTTCTCGAGCTCGCCGGCCTCGGCGATCACCTCGTCGGCGGTGACCGGTTTCCTGGCCTCGCCGCCGCACGCGGCGAGAGCCAGGACAGCGACGGCGGCAAGCGAGCGGTGCATCGAAGTCCTCCCGGTTTGGGCGGCAAGCTAACAGGCCGGGCGCCCGGCGCCAACCGCTTGCCCGGGGGGAGCGACCGCCCCATATCGCCGGGCATGGCCGAACTCGTCATCCGCCGCGGGCTGGAGGAGCCCGACACCTCCGCAGCGTTCGTTCCTCACAAGCCGCAGCGTCCCGAGAAATCGATGGGCGGGCGGCGGTTCGAGCTGGTCAGCGAATACACCCCTTCGGGCGACCAGCCGGGGGCCATCGCCGAGCTCGTCGCCAGCGCGCGCGAAGGCGAGCGCACCCAGGTGCTGCTCGGCGTGACCGGCAGCGGCAAGACCTTCACCATGGCCAAGGTGATCGAGGAGCTGCAGCGCCCAGCGCTGGTGCTCGCGCCCAACAAGATCCTCGCCGCCCAGCTCTACGGCGAATTCAAGAGCTTCTTCCCGAACAACGCGGTCGAATATTTCGTCAGCTACTACGACTACTACCAGCCGGAAGCCTACGTGCCCCGCTCGGACACCTACATCGAGAAGGAAAGCTCGGTGAACGAGGCGATCGACCGGATGCGCCACTCGGCCACCCGCGCGCTGCTCGAGCGCGACGATGTGATCATCGTCGCCTCGGTCTCATGCCTCTACGGCATCGGCTCGGTCGAGACGTATTCGGCGATGATCTTCGACCTCAAGAAGGGCGAAAGCGTCGACCAGCGCGAGATCATCCGCAAGCTCGTCGCGCTGCAGTACAAGCGCAACGACGCCGCGTTCCAGCGCGGCAACTTCCGCGTGCGCGGCGACAGCCTGGAGATCTTCCCCAGCCACTACGAGGACACGGCCTGGCGGGTGAGCTTTTTCGGTGACGAGATCGAGGATATCGCCGAATTCGACCCGCTCACCGGAGCCAAGGGTGCGAGCCTCAGCTCGGTGCGGGTCTATGCGAACTCGCACTACGTCACCCCCGGCCCGACAATGAAGCAGGCCTCACAAGCGATCAAATTCGAGCTCGAGGAGCGCCTCAAGGAGCTTCACGCGGAAGGCCGGTTGCTGGAAGCCCAGCGGCTCGAGCAACGGACCAACTTCGACCTCGAAATGATCGCCGCGACCGGCTCCTGCGCGGGCATCGAGAACTACAGCCGCTTCCTCACCGGCCGGCTCCCCGGCGAGCCGCCGCCGACGCTGTTCGAGTATCTGCCCGACAACGCGCTGCTGTTCGTCGACGAGAGCCACCAGACGGTGCCGCAGATCGGCGCGATGGCGCGCGGCGACCACCGGCGCAAGCTGACGCTCGCCGAATATGGCTTTCGGCTGCCGAGCTGCATCGACAACCGCCCGCTGCGGTTCAACGAGTGGGACGCGATGCGCCCGCAGACCTTCGCGGTCAGCGCGACCCCCGGCGGGTGGGAAATGGAGCAGACCGGCGGGGTCTTCGCCGAGCAGGTCATCCGCCCCACCGGGCTGATCGACCCGCCGGTCGAGATCCGCCCGGTGGAGGATCAGGTGCAGGACTGCATCGCCGAGTGCAAGGCGACCGCAGCCAAGGGCTACCGCACGCTCGTCACCACGCTGACCAAGCGGATGGCCGAGGACCTGACCGAGTTCATGCACGAGCAGGGCGTGCGGGTGCGCTACATGCACTCCGACGTCGAGACGCTCGAGCGCATCGAGCTGATCCGCGACCTGCGGCTCGGGGTCTACGACGTGCTGATCGGCATCAACCTGCTGCGCGAAGGGCTCGACATCCCCGAATGCGGGCTGGTGTGCATCCTCGACGCCGACAAGGAGGGCTTCCTGCGTTCCGAGACCAGCCTGATCCAGACCATCGGCCGCGCGGCGCGGAACGTCGATTCCAAGGTCATCCTCTACGCCGACCGGATCACCGGCAGCATGGAACGCGCGATCGCCGAGACCGAGCGCCGCCGCGCCAAGCAGGAGGAATACAACGCCGAGCACGGCATAACCCCGACCACGATCAAGCGCCAGATCGCCGACATCGTTGCCAGCACCGCGATGGGCGACGGGGTGCTGGTCGATACCGGCGACGACGAGCGCAACAACCTCGTCGGCCACAACCTGCGCGCCTACATCCAGGATCTCGAAAAGCGCATGCGCGCCGCCGCCGCCGACCTCGAGTTCGAGACCGCCGGCCGCCTGCGCGACGAAATTCGTCGCCTCGAGGCGGATGAGCTCGGCCTGCCCGACGCCGAGAAGAAGGCGCCCATCGTCGGCCGCAGCAACGAAGGCAAACCGGGCACGCGAAAGACGCGGTTCGGGAAGACACGGTACAAGAAGATGGGCGGGCGGCCATAGTGCGCGACTCGCGGGCAAATCACGACGGTGTGTTAGTCCAGGACCGCCGAGGCGGGCCTAATTGGGGAAGGATGATGGCGGTAACGGTACGCTAGTTGCCCACTAGGAAGGCCCGCATGACCCGTATCGATAAGCTCTACGCTCAAGTGCTCGCCAACCCCGGCGGGCAGCTCGCCTTTCGCGAGTTCGTCGCGCTGATCGAGGCGGTGGGATTTCGGCTGGCACGGACCAAGGGCAGCCACCGCGCGTACGTGCACCCGGACTGTCCCAAGCTGCTCGTCATCCAGCCGATGGGCAAGGACGCCAAACGCTATCAGGTCCGCGAATTCCTTGATATGCTCGAGGAGTACGGCCTAGGCATTGGCAAATGACTCAACACCGCTACCACATCAATGTATTTTGGTCTGCCGAGGATCAGTGCTGGATCGCCGACGTTCCCGACCTTCGACCATGCTCGGCGCACGGCGACAGTCCGTCCCAGGCTATCGCCGAAGCCGAAACTGCCATCGCCCTTTGGTTGGAGACCGCGGCAGAGCATAAGGTGGCGATTCCTGAGCCGCGCTACCGCCCTGCGATCTATGCTCACGGGTGAAGAGATTGAGCGACGTGGTGGGACTGAGACCGTTTGACGCCGCTCGCTACATCGAAATCAAAAAGGACATCCTCTATTATCTCGACGATGCGATGGAGGAAACGATCCCAAGCATATCGCCAGCGCGCTCGGTGATGTGGCTCGCTCGCAAGGCATGAGCGAGATCGCGCGGAAGGCAGGGGTTGGGCGGCAGGCGTTGTATGCGGCCTTGTCGGAGAATGGCAATCCAACGCTCGAAACGCTTACCTCGGTCCTTTCCGCGCTGGGCCTGCAACTTACCGTCCAGCGCCGCGCCGCCTGACGAGTTTACCCTCACCCCAACCCCTGCCATAGCGCGCGGCCGATGCTTGCGCGCTCAGCCGTCTCGATCGCCCTCGCCTTGCTCGCCGCGTGCCGGCCGCCGGCGAGCGACGAGTATGTCGAGCGGATCGCGCTCGACGATGCGCGGCGCGGGCCGCAGGTGCTGATGACCTCGCCCGACACTTCGGGCGCGATCTGGGCGAACAGCGGGGGCGCGCAGCGAATCGTGTTCGGCCATCCGGGGCAGCCGCCGCTGCTGGCCATCGAGTGCGCTCAGGGCGGCGCGATGCTGACCGTCACTCGCTTCGCGGCCACCGAAGCCGGCGCCAAGGCGATGATGGCGCTGATCGGCAACGGCCACGTCGAGCGACTCAAGGTCGACGCCACCCCCATCTCGGGTGGGCACGCGTGGGTCTGGCAGGGGCGCTTCGATCCGCTCGATCCGCGGCTCGACGCGCTCACCGGCGGGCGCCAGTTCGAATTGACCATCCCCGGCGCCGGCACGCTGAGGCTTGCGCCCAGCCCGCGCCCGCGCGAAGTCATCGAAGCCTGCCGCGCGCTCGGCGCGCCCGCGGCGGCTAGCGGTGCGCCCCTTCCGCCAGCATGACGAGGCTGCCGGGCCCCAGCACCTGGGGCAGCGCCTGCGCATCCCCGCCGGACGGATACCACAGATAGAGCGGCACCCCGGCGGCGCCGTGCCGGGTGAGGAAGCGGGTGATCTCGGGGTCGCGCCGGGTCCAGTCGCCCACCAGCGCGGTCACGCCCGCCCGTGCGAACGCCGCGCGCGTCGCTTGGCGCTCGATCGCGACGCGCTCGTTGACCTTGCAGCTCACGCACCAGTCGGCGGTGAACCAGACGAACACCGGCCGGCCGCTTGCCCGCGCAGCGGCGAGCCGCGCCTCGCTGAAGACCTGCGCCGGCAACACGCCCTGCTCGCGCTCGACCGCCGCGCGGTTGGCCAGCGCCGCCGGCAGCGCCACCGCCGCGATCAGAGAGA
>JBHWTG010000184.1:0-10443 GCA_043427735.1 Tsuneonella sp.
CTCGCTCGAGCAACAGACGTTGCGGGTGAACACCCCCGCCGCGCTGGTCCCCTCGGCCAGCTCGACGAAGGTCAGGTCGCAGCGGCCCCAGTCCTTGTACCCGGCGCGCGCGATGCGCACCGCGGCGCCGGCAATCGGGGGAGCATCCGGAAACGGGCGGGCGAGCGGGGAGCGTTCAAGGTCCATTCACCCGGCCCGTAGGAACTGTGACGAGACGCGTAAATGCGTTTCGACATGGGGGTGGACGAGATGCCCGGCAAAGCGTATCTGAGCCGCATCATGCTGCGTCGCATTCTTGCCGTTTTCGCGCTGGTCACGGGGCTGACCGCGGTCGGTTCGCCGGCCGAGGCGCGGATGATCGCGGTGATGAGCCAGTCGGTCGTCGAAGGCGCACAGGCGCAATCGCCCAACCCTTCCGCCGCCTGCGAGATCGCGCCTCCGAAAGCCAACCTGCGCAGCCGCGCGGCGCCGCAGACGAATTGCCGGCCCAGGCCGCCGGTCATCATCGTCATCCCGACGATCCAGCTCGGGCCCGACCGCGCGCGCGAGTAGCCCGCGGCTTTCACTACCGATGCATCGCCACCGCCCGGGCCCCGCGCCCCGGCGGTCGCAGCCCGATTAACTTCCAGCCGTCAGGCCCGTTTCATGATCAATTCTCTCGCCAAGGCCCTGTTCGGGTCTTCGAATGACCGCTATGTCAAGTCGCTCGGCAAAATCGTCAGCCAGATCAACGCGTTGGAGCCGCAAATCCAGGCGCTGAGCGACGCCGAGCTCGCCGCGCAGACCGCCAAGTTCCGCGATTACCTCGCCAGCGGCAAGGGGCTCGACGACATCCTGCCCGAGGCTTTCGCCACCGTGCGCGAGGCTTCGGTGCGAGTGCTAGGGATGCGACACTTCGACGTTCAGCTGGTCGGGGGGATCGTGCTTCACCGCGGCGAGATCGCCGAGATGCGCACCGGCGAGGGCAAGACGCTGGTGGCGACGCTGGCGACCTACCTCAATGCGATCGAGGGCAAGGGCGTCCACGTCGTCACCGTCAACGACTACCTCGCCCGGCGCGACGCCGAGTGGATGGGCCGCATCCACAAGTTTCTCGGCCTCAGCGTCGGCGTGATCGTGCCCAACCTCGGCGAGTTCGAGCGGCGCGAGGCCTACGCCAGCGACGTAACCTACGGCACCAACAACGAATTCGGCTTCGATTACCTGCGCGACAACATGAAGCACGAACGCGCGCAAATGGTGCAACGTCCGTTCAACTTCGCGATCGTCGACGAAGTCGACTCGATCCTGATCGACGAGGCGCGCACCCCGCTGATCATCTCCGGCCCGACCGACGACAAGAGCGAGCTCTACGTCACCATCGATGCGATCGTGAAGGAGATCGACGAGAGCTTCTACGAGGCGGACGAGAAGACCAAGAACATCACCTGGACCGAGGAAGGTGCCGAGAAGATCGAGGCGCTGCTAGCCGACACAGGTCTGCTGGTGACGCCCAACCTCTACGACGTCGAGAATACCCAGGTGGTCCACCACCTCGACCAGGCGCTGCGCGCGAACAAGATGTTCAAGCGCGACACCGACTATATCGTCAAGGACGGCAAGGTCGTCATCATCGACGAGTTCACCGGCCGGATGATGGACGGGCGCCGCTGGTCGAACGGCCTGCACCAGGCGGTTGAGGCCAAGGAAGGGGTCAAGATCGAGCCCGAGAACCAGACGATGGCCTCGATCACGTTCCAGAATTACTTCCGCATGTACCCCAAGCTCTCGGGCATGACCGGCACCGCGGCGACCGAGGCGGCGGAATTCTGGGACATCTACAAGATGAACGTCGTCGAGATCCCGACCAACCAGCCGGTCGCGCGGATCGACGAGGAGGACGAGTTCTACAAGAACACCCAGGACAAGTTCCAGGCGATCGCCAAAGCCATCGCCGAGAAGAGCAAGATCGGCCAGCCGGTGCTCGTCGGCACCGTGTCGATCGAGAAGAGCGAGCTGTTGAGCCAGTTCCTCGAGAAGGAAGGCGTCGAGCATTCGGTGCTCAATGCCCGCTTCCACGAGATGGAGGCGCACATCGTCGCCCAGGCGGGCCGGCTGGGCGCGGTCACGATCGCCACCAACATGGCCGGCCGCGGCACCGACATCCAGCTCGGCGGCAACGTCGAGTTCCGCATCGAGGACGAGCTCAAGGGCATGCCCGAGGGCCCCGAGCGCGACGCGGCGGTCCAGCAGATCAGGGACGAGGTCGCCGCCGAGCGCGCCAAAGTGCTCGAGGCCGGCGGCCTGTTCGTGCTCGGCACCGAGCGGCACGAATCGCGCCGGATCGACAACCAGCTGCGCGGTCGCTCGGGCCGCCAGGGCGACCCCGGGCTCAGCCGGTTCTACCTGTGCCTCGAGGACGACCTGCTGCGCATCTTCGGACCCGACACGCTGTTCGCGCGGATGATGAACTCGAACCTCGCCGACGGCGAGGCGATCGGTTCGAAGTGGCTGTCGAAGGCGATCGAGACCGCGCAGAAGAAGGTCGAGGCGCGCAACTACGACATCCGCAAGCAGGTGGTCGAATACGACGACGTGATGAACGACCAGCGCAAGGTGATCTACGAGCAGCGCGCCGAGATCATGGACTCCGAGGCGGTCGACGATGTGGTGATCGACATGCGCCGCGACACCGTGAACGCGCTGGTCGGCGAGGCCTGCCCCCCGGGCTCGTACCCCGAGCAGTGGGATGTCGCCGGGCTCAAGGCGCGAGTGTCCGAAGTGCTCGGGATCGAGCCGCCGATCGACGACTGGCTGAACGAGGAAGCGGTAGAGCCCGACATTCTCGAGGAGCGCATCCAGGCGCTGACCGACGAGGCGATGGCGGCCAAGATGGCCGACGTCGAGCCCGAGATGTGGAAGCGGCTCGAGAAGCAGATCCTGCTGGAGCGGCTCGACCATCACTGGAAGGAGCACCTCGCCACGCTCGACGCGCTGCGCCAGGTGATCTTCCTTCGGGCCTACGCGCAGAAGCAGCCGATCAACGAGTACAAGCGCGAGGCATTCGTGCTGTTCGAGCGGATGCTCGACACGCTGCGCGAGGATATCACCGGCATCCTGATGAAGGCGCAGTTCCACTTCGCCTCGCCGCAGGCGCCGCTGTCGCTGCCCGAGCTGCCCGAGTTCCTCACCGGGCACATCGATCCCCTGACCGGCTTCGAGAATTCGGACGACGGCGACGGCTCGCGCGTGCGCGAGGCGCTGTTCGGCTCGCTCGCCGGCGCGCCGCGGGCGGAGGCCGGGCCGGGGGGCGTGGCGGACAATCCCTGGGCAGGGCAGGATATCAGCCGCAACGCCCCGTGCCCGTGCGGGTCGGGCAACAAGTACAAGCATTGCCACGGGGCGGTCGGCGCCAAGGCGGTCGGCTGAGGCGGAAGGAGATGCTGCGCGGTTTGCCGCGCACAATCCGCGCAGCATTTGTTGCACTGCGGAAGCGGCGGGTGCAAGGTGGGGCCCGCTCCCACACGAGGTCCGCAGCCGATGGCTCGACGTGAAACCGCCGATGGCACGATCGTCATCAAGAAATACGCCAACCGCCGGCTCTACAACACCGGCACCTCGAGCTACATCACCCTCGACGATCTCGCCCGGATGACGCGCGAGGGGGTGGAGTTCAAGGTGCTCGACGCCAAGACCGGCGACGACATCACCCACGCGATCCTCACCCAGATCATCATGGAAGAGGAATCGAGCGGCGGGGCGCAGATGCTGCCGATCGGATTCCTGCGGCAGCTCATCGCGATGTACGGCAACTCGATGCAGGCGATGATGCCGAGCTACCTCGAGGCGATGATGGACAACTTCCGCGCCAACCAGACCAAGCTGCACGAGGCGTTCATGGCGCGCGCGGCGAACACGCCGCTCGGCAAGCTCGCCGAAACCAACCTGGCGATGATGCGCGCGGCGACCGACGCGCTGATGGGCAAGCGCGGCGGGGACCGACCGCTGGCGACGCCGCCGCCCGCCCCATCCTCGACTCCGTCACCGGCTCAATCCGACGAGATCGCCGAGCTGCGGGCGCAGATGGCGGCGATGCAGAAGAAGCTCGACGAGCTGGGGCGGTAACTTATTGAGTCGTCATCCCCGCGCACGCGGGGATCCAGCCTCCGCCGCCGGAACTGGCTTCCCGCTTTCGCGGGAATGACGAGGTTAGGGGGCCTCGCACGTCTCGACTTGGCTCGATACGAACCGCTAGTGGGCGACCAATCTGGATTAACAGGAACCCCTATGTCCACCATCCGCCACGCCCTGTCGGTCAAGCGCGCCGACGATTTCGCCCATTGGTATCAGGAGGTCGTCTCGGCCGCCGACCTGGCCGAGGAATCGGGGGTGCGCGGGTGCATGGTCATCAAGCCGTGGGGCTACGGCATCTGGGAGCGCATCCAGCGCCTGCTCGACGACCGCATCAAGGCCACCGGGCACGATAACGCCTATTTCCCGCTGCTCATCCCCTTGAAGAACTTCGAGCGCGAGGCCGAGCACGTCGAAGGCTTCGCCAAGGAAATGGCGGTGGTCACCCATCACCGGTTGATCGCCGACGGCAAGGGCGGGTTGATCCCCGATCCGGAGGCGAAGCTGGAGGAGCCGCTGGTGGTTCGCCCGACCTCGGAAACGATCATCGGCGACGCGATGGCGCGCTGGGTGCAATCGTGGCGCGACCTGCCCTTGAAGCTCAACCAGTGGGCCAACGTGATGCGCTGGGAGATGCGCACGCGGATGTTCCTGCGGACCAGCGAGTTCCTCTGGCAGGAAGGCCACACGGCGCACGAGACCGCCGAGGAAGCGCGCGCGCACACGCTGCGCATGCTCGAGGTCTATCGCGCGTGCGCCGAGGACGATCTCGCGCTGCCGGTGATCGCCGGCGAGAAGCCCGAGAACGAGCGCTTCCCCGGCGCGGTCGAGACCTGGTCGATCGAGGCGATGATGCAGGACGGAAAGGCGCTGCAGGCGGGCACCAGCCACTACCTCGGCACCAATTTCGCGCAGGCCAGCGGGATCCGCTTCCAGGATCGCGAAGGCGGCCAGCAGCTCGCGCACACGACGAGCTGGGGCGTTTCGACGCGGATGATCGGCGGGGTCATCATGGTCCACGGCGACGACGACGGGCTCAAGGTGCCCCCCGCGATCGCTCCGTGGCAGGTGGTGATCGTGCCGATGCTGCGCGAGGACGACGGCGATGCCGCGCTGATCGAGTACTGCGCCGGGTTGCGCGCCCGGCTCGCCGCCAGCCAGGCGCTCGGCGAACCGGTTCGCGTGCTGCTCGACACCAAGCCGGGCAAGGCCGCGGCCAAGCGCTGGGACTGGGTGAGGAAAGGCGCGCCGCTGATCGTCGAGGTCGGCGGACGCGACATGGCGGAGGGCAAAGTGACCCTGCTGCGCCGCGATGCGTTGTGGGCCGAGAACGGCAAGCCGGCCTTCGCCGGCCCCGCGCTCGAGGACGCGGCCGGGTCGATCCCCGCCCTGCTCGAGACGATGCAGCGCGCGATGCTCGCCGCCGCGCGCGCCGAGCGTGACCGGCGGATCGCGCGGACCATTCACGACTTCGCGGGTCTCGAGGCGTTCTTCGCCGACAGCGTGAAGAACCCCGGCTGGGTCGAAGTCCAGTGGTCGAGGCCCACCGGCACGGAACTCGATGCCCTGACCGAGCGGCTCAAGGCGCTGAAGCTGACGCTGCGCAACGTGCCGATGGGCGTGCCCGCGGCCGACGGGGCGTGCGTGTTCACCGGTGCCCCGGCGGTCGAGCGGGTGCTCGTCGCGCGCGCGTACTGACCGCTTGCGAATCGCGTGGCGCGCGCCGACAAGGCCCCATGCGCACACGATTTTTCGCCGCCGCCGCGGTCCTCGCCGCCGCCCCGCTGGCCGCTGCCGAACCTGAGGAAGAGGTCTCCGCCGAGCGGCTGCGATCCGATGTCGAGCGGCTGGTCGGCTTCGGTACGCGGCACACGCTGTCCGAGCAGAACCACCCCACGCGCGGGATCGGCGCGGCGCGGCGTTGGGGCGAGGCGGAGCTGCGCAAGACCAGCGCGGCGTGCGGCGGCTGCCTCGAGATCGTGCTGCCGGAGCGGATGGTGACGGGCGCCCGCATCCCCGCGCCGACCCGACTGGTCAACGTCGTCGCCATCCAGCGCGGCAGCGAACGGCCGAACGAGGTCGTGATCGTCCAGGGCCATATCGACAGCCGCGTGTCCGACGTGATGGATTTCACGTCGGACGCGCCCGGTGCGAACGACGATGCGAGCGGCACGGCGCTGACGATCGAAGCGGCCCGCGTGCTGTCGAAGCGAAGCTATCCCACGACGATCGTCTACGCGCTCCTCTCCGGCGAGGAGCAGGGCCTCCACGGGGGGCAGTTGCTTGCCGATTACGCCGAGGCGCGGGGCTGGACGGTCAAGGCGGTGCTCAACAACGACATCGTCGGCAACGCGTGCGGATCCGACGGCTACTGCGAGCCGAACGTGGTGCGGGTGTTCTCGGAAGGACCCCGCGCCGATCTCGACGCCAGGACCCGCGCCGACCAGCGCCGCAACGGCGGCGAGAACGACAGCCCGAGCCGCAACCTGTCGCGCTGGGTCGGCACCATCGACAGCGAAGCGCTGCAGGTGCGGCCGATCTGGCGCGCCGACCGCATGGGGCGCGGCGGCGACCACTTGCCGTTTCTCGACAAGGGCTTCCCGGCGATCCGCTTCTCGGTCGGGGTCGAGGACTACGACCACCAGCACCAGAATCTGCGCACCGAAGACGGAGTGAAGTACGGCGACACGATCGACGAGATGGACTTCGCCTATCTGGCAAAAGTGACCGCGCTCAACGTGCGCGCGCTCGACCGGCTCGCGCGCGCGCCGATGCCCCCGGCTCCCGTCGCCGAGGCGGCGGTGCGCACCGATACGCTGGTCAAGTGGGCCGGGGTCGAGGGCGCGGCGACCTATCGGGTGTTCGCCCGCCGGACCGACGCGGCCGACTGGGGCGAACCCGCCGCGCTGGTCGCATCGGAAACCCCCTCGCCGGCGCTGCCGGCGGCGGGTGCGGCGCAGCGCGCGTTTTCGTACGTCGCCAGGCTGCGCGGCGACGACTGGATCTTCGGCGTCGGCGCGTGCTCGGCCGACGGGGCGTGCAGCCCGGTGGCGAGCGCGGTGCCGGCGGGCGCGTTCGCTCCGTTGGCGAAAATCCAATAAGCCAGGCGCATGTTGTTGCCGGGCCGATGGTGCTTACCTATTGGCGGAAAATGGCAACACCTCGCAAATCTCGCCCCCATGGCTTGCCCTCGCGCGAGCAGATCCTCGAGTTCCTCCAGACCAGCGAAAACCTCGCCGGCAAGCGCGAGATCGCCAAGGCGTTCGGGCTCCAGGGGCAGGAGAAGATCGCGCTGAAGGCGCTGCTCAAGGACATGGCCGAGGAAGGCCTGATCGACGGCAGGAAGACCGCCTATCACCGGATGGGCGGGGTGCCCAAGGTGACCGTGCTGCGCGTGCTCGAGATCGAGGACGGCGAGCCGTTCGCGATCCCCGATGCCTGGTCGCCCGACGACGGCGCGCCGCCGCCGCGCCTGCGGGTGATCGAGAGCAAGAAGGGGAAAGCCGGCAACCGCTTCCCCGCGCTGAAAGTCGGTGACCGCATCCTCGCCCGCACCGAGGAGACCGGCCGCGGCTGGCGCGCGCATGTGATGAAAAAGCTGCCCGCGCGCACCGAGGGCCTGATGGGCGTGGTCGAGATCGATGCGAGCGGCAAAGGCTGGCTCGCGCCGGTCGACAAGCGGGTGCGCACATCGCAGCCGATCGCCGATCTCGGCGGCGCGGAGGAAGGGCAGCTCGTGCTCGCCGAACCGGCCGGAAAGTCGCCGCGGTCGGGCGTCAAAGTCACCGAAGTGATCGGCGACCCGCTCGCCCCCAAGGCGTTCAGCCTAATCGCGATCGCCAAGCACGGCATCCCGCACGTGTTCCCCGAAGGCGCGCTCGACGAAGCCGAGCGGGCGGCGAAGCTCCCGCTGTCCCCCGAGCACCGCGAGGACTTGCGCGATCTGCCGATCGTCGCGATCGACCCGGCCGACGCGCGCGATCACGACGATGCGATCTGGGCGGAGCCCGACCCAGACCCCAACAACGCCGGCGGCTACCGCGCGGTGGTCGCGATCGCCGACGTCAGCTTCTACGTCCGACCCGGCGGCCAGCTCGACCGCGAGGCGAGGAAGCGCGGCAACTCGGTCTATTTCCCCGATCGCGTTGTGCCGATGCTACCCGAAGTGCTGAGCGCCGACGTGTGCTCGCTGGTCGAGGGCGCCGACCGCGCTGCCATGGCTTGCCACTTGCGCATTTCGCCCGAGGGCACCGTAACCAAATGGCGCTTCACCCGCGCGCTGGTGCGCATCGCGCACAATATCGCCTACGAGGACGCGCAGGCCGAGATCGACGGCGATGCGCCGCGCGAGTTCCTCCAGAACCTGTGGGGCGCGTGGAAGCTGCTCGCCGCTGCGCGAGCCGAGCGCGATCCGCTCGAACTGGAACTGCCCGAGCGCCAGGTGCGGCTCGACGACGAGGGCAAGATCTCCGAGATTCGCGTGCGCGAGCGGCTCGATGCACACCGCGTGGTCGAGGATTTCATGATTGCCGCCAACGTGGCCGCGGCCAAGGCGCTCGAGGCCAGGACCGCGCCGGTGGTCTATCGCGTGCACGAGGCGCCGGGGCGCGAGAAGCTCGTCGCGCTCAAGGAATACATGGCCACTTTCGGCCACAGCCTGGCATTGGGCCAGGTGGTCACCCCGGGGCTGTTCAACCGCATGCTCAAGGACATCGCCGACGAGGCCGAGAAGGCGCAGGTGATGGAAGCCGTGCTGCGCAGCCAGACCCAGGCCTATTATGGGCCGGAGAACGCCGGGCATTTCGGCCTCGCGCTCGGCAGCTATGCGCACTTCACCTCGCCCATCCGCCGCTATGCCGACCTGCTGGTGCACCGCGCGCTGGTCGATGCCTACAAGCTCGAGCAGCCCGCGCCGAAGAGCGACCTGCCCGCGGCCAGCGGCCTGTCCGAGCGCGACCGCGCCGACCTCGCGCAAGTGTCCGAGGCGATCAGCAAGGCCGAGCGCCGGGCGATGGAGGCCGAGCGCGAGACGATCGACCGCTACGTCGCCGCATGGCTCGCCGGCCGCGTGGGCGAGGTGTTCGAGACCCGCATCACCGGCGTCACCGGCTTCGGCTTCTTCGCCACCATCGTCGGCCTGGGCGGCGACGGGCTGGTGCCGGTCTCGACCCTTGGGCGGGAGCACTTCGCGTACGAGGAAGGCGCGCAGCGGCTGGTCGGCGCAGACAGCGGCACGACCTACGCCCCGGGTGACCGGCTTCAGTTGCGGCTCGCCGAGGCCAATCCGCTCACCGGCGCGCTCAAGTTCGAGCTGCCCGACGCGGAGAGCCGGATCGAGCCGCGTGGCGGACGCCCCGCGCCGCGCGAGAAGCGCAAGTTCGAACAGGGCAAGCGCGGCCGCCCGGGCAACATCCGCCATCAGGGGCGAGGAAAGCGCTAAATCCTCCCCCGCCGGGAAGGATCAGCTCAGCCGGTCGATATCCTCGTCGGTCAGCCCGCCGGGGACGACGAACAGCGGACAGGGCAGCGTGCCTGCGTGGTGCGAGAAGTGCGCCACCAGCGGTCCGGGTCCGCCGTCGGAGGCCGCGCCGAGCACCAGCGCATGGACCTCCGGATGCTCACCGAGATAGGCCTTGATCACACCCTGCGCGTCGCCGGTGCGAACCGAGATCACCGGCATCTTGCCCCTCTCGGCGAAAATCGAGCCCGCCGCGCTCGAGGCGACCATCTCGGCCCGGTCGTAGGCCTCCTGCTCGATCGTCGCCTGGATCGCGCCGAACGCGTTGAAGCTCTCGCGCGGGACCAGCGCGAGGATGTGCACCGAGCCGCCGGTCTTCATCGCGCGGCGCGAGGCGAAGCGCAACGCGCGCACCGCTTCGTCGGTCTCGTCCATGATCACCAGATAGACCCGCATGCGATCCCACCCTCCGTCGCGGCGCGCACATATCCGCCGGATTCGTATTCAGGGCAAGCGGCTTGCCCGGACGCTACGGCTTTGCCAAAGCGGCGGGGCCCCGCGCCCCAGTGAAGGACCGTGCATGCCGACCCCGATCAAGATGCCCGCGCTGAGCCCGACGATGGAGGAGGGCACGCTGGCCAGATGGCTGGTGAAGGAGGGCGACACGGTCAGCGCCGGCGACGTGATGGCCGAGATCGAGACCGACAAGGCGACGATGGAGTTCGAGGCGGTCGACGAGGGGACGATCGCCAGGATCGAGGTGGCCGAGGGGACCGAAGGGGTGAAGGTCGGCACCGTGATCGCGCTGCTGGCGGGTGAGGGGGAGGAGGATTCAGCTTCCACGTCTGCCGGACAGGCCCACCCCCATCCCAGTC
>JBHWTG010000185.1:0-4007 GCA_043427735.1 Tsuneonella sp.
AAGTCGGCCAGCGTCGCGGCGAGCTCGCGCCGCACCGGCACCGCCATCTCGGCCGCGGCGGTGGGCGTCGGCGCGCGGCGGTCGGCGGCGAAATCGGCCAGCGTGGTGTCGGTCTCATGCCCCACCGCGCTGATCGTCGGGATCGTGGCGGCGGCGATCGCGCGCACGACGATCTCCTCGTTGAAGCTCCACAGATCCTCGATCGAGCCGCCGCCGCGCGCGACGATCAGCAGGTCGGGGCGATGTGCATGGCCTTCGGGCAGCGCGGAGAATCCGCGCACCGCCTGGGCCACCTGCTCGGCCGCGCCGGCGCCCTGCACCAGCACCGGCCAGACGACCACCCGGCTCGGGAAGCGGTCGGCGAGGCGATGGAGAATGTCGCGGATCACCGCGCCGGTCGGGCTCGTGACCACCCCGATCGTGCCCGGGAGGTAGGGCAGCGGACGCTTGCGCGCGGGGTCGAACAGCCCTTCGGCCGCGAGCCGCTGGCGGGTCTTCTCGAGCAGCGCGAGCAGCGCCCCCTCGCCGGCGAGCTCGAGGCTGTCGATCACGATCTGGTATTTCGAGCGTCCCGGATACGTCGTCAGCCGGCCGCTGGCGACGACCTCGAGCCCGTCCTCGGGCAGGAACGCCAGCGCCGCCGCCGGCTGGCGCCACATCACCCCGTCGATGACTGCCTTGTCGTCCTTGAGGCAGCAATAGAGATGCCCCGAAGCCGCGCGCTTCACCCCGGAGAGCTCGCCGCGCAGGCGGACGAAACCGAAGCGATCCTCGACCGTGCGCTTGAGCTGGCTCGCGAGCTCGCTGACGGTCAGCGGCTCGGCGTTGTCGCCCGGCTTGCCCTTCGCTACCAGCCCGCCGCGGCCATCGAGGAAATCGGGAGCGGGCATGAACATCCTTCTGCTGGGCAGCGGCGGGCGCGAGCATGCGCTGGCGTGGAAGCTCGCGCAATCCCGCCTGCTCGCCGACACCGGAGATAGGCTCTACGCCGCGCCGGGCAACCCGGGCATCGCCCAGCACGCCGAGCTGGCCGCGCTCGAGCTCGCCGACCATGCCGCAGTCGTGCGGTTCTGCGAGGATCGGCGCATCGGCCTGGTGGTGATCGGCCCGGAGGCCCCGCTCGTCGGTGGGCTGGCCGACAGCTTGCGCGCCGAAGGCTTGCGCGTGTTCGGCCCGTCCAAGGCGGCCGCGCGGCTCGAGGGCAGCAAGGGCTTCACCAAGGACCTCTGCCGCCGCGCCGGCATTCCGACCGCGGGTTACGTGCGCGCCGCCTCGCTCGACGAGGCGACCGCCGCGCTCGAGCGGTTCGCGGCGCCGCACGTGCTCAAGGCCGACGGGCTCGCCGCGGGCAAGGGAGTGGTCATCGCCGAGACCCGGGGCGCGGCCGAGGCCGCGCTCGCCGCGATGTTCGCCGATCCGGGCGCGGAAGTGGTGATCGAGGAGTTCATGGACGGCGAGGAGGTGAGCTTCTTCGCTCTGACCGACGGCGCCACCGTGCTGCCGTTCGGGAGCGCGCAGGATCACAAGCGCGTGGGCGAGCGCGACACCGGGCCCAACACCGGCGGGATGGGCGCCTACAGCCCCGCGCGCGTGCTCACCCCGCTGCTGCGCGGCGAGGTGATCGAGCGGATCGTCGCGCCGACCGTGCGCGCGCTGGCGGACGAGGGCACGCCCTATTCGGGGGTGCTGTTCGCCGGGCTGATGCTGACCGCCGGGGGGCCCAAGCTCGTCGAATACAACTGCCGCTTCGGCGACCCCGAGTGTCAGGTGCTGATGATGCGGCTGGAGGACGATCTCGGCGAGCTGCTGCTCGCCTGCGCCGAGAACCGCCTGGCCACTGTGCCGCCCGTCAGGATGCGCCGAGAGACCGCGCTGACGGTGGTCATGGCCGCCAAGGGCTACCCGGGCGCGCCGGCGAAAGGGGGCGCGATCGATCTGGGGGCGGCGGAAGCGGCCGGGGCGAAGGTGTTTCACGCCGGCACCTTAGCTCAGAAGGGCAGGCTGGTCGCCAGCGGCGGACGCGTGCTCAACGTCACCGCGCTCGGCGACAACGTCACCGAAGCCCAGGTCAAGGCTTACGCCGCCATCGACGAAATCACCGCCCCCACCTTGTTCCACCGCCGCGACATCGGCTGGCGCGAGGTGGCGCGCGAATCCGGCACTTAACCCAGCTTTTCCGCCATCAGCTTGCGCAAGTCCGCCTCGGGCCGGGCGCCGTAGTGGCTGATGATCTCGGCGGCGCAGATCGCGCCGCGCCGGAGGCAGCGCTCGAGCGGCTCGCCGCGGACGTGGCCGTAGAGGAAGCCCGAGGCGAACAGGTCGCCCGCGCCCGTCGTGTCGACCACGCGGGTGGCGACCGAAGGCACGGTGGCGCGCTCTTCGCCCCGCACCGCGGTCGCGCCGTCCGCGCCGCAGGTGACGACGAGCGTCGGCACCTTGCTCTTGAGCGCGGCGATGCCGGCTTCGAGATCGCGCTCGCCGGTGAGCGCGGCGAGCTCGGTGTGGTTGGCGAACAGCACGTCGATCAGCCCGCCTTCGATCAGGGCGCGGAAATCGTCGCCGTGGCGCTCGATCACGAACACTTCGGACAGCGTGAAGGCGACTTCGCGGCCGGCCGCGCGCGCCGCATCGATCGCCCGCCGCATCGCCGCGCGCGGTTCCGCGGGATCCCACAGGTAACCTTCGAGATACAGCACGCTGGCGGCGGCGATAGCCTGCTCGTCGAGCGCTTCTGCGGGAAGATACTGGCTCGCGCCGAGGAAGGTGTTCATCGTGCGCTGCGCGTCCGGGGTGACGAAGATCAGGCACTGCGCGGTCGGTGGCTCCGCCTCCGTCCGCGCAGGCGTGTCGAAATCGATTCCGCCCGCGCGGATGTCGTGGGCGAACACGCGGCCGAACTGGTCGTCCGCCACCTGCCCGATGAACGCGCACCTGGCGCCGAGCGCCGCCAGCCCGGCGAGCGTGTTCGCCGCCGACCCGCCCGAGATTTCCTTCGCCGGACCCATCGCGTCGTACAGCCGCCGCGCGCCGTCGGCATCGACCAGCGTCATCCCGCCCTTGTTGAGCGACAGCCGGGCGATTGTCGCATCATCGCTCGCGGCCATGATGTCGACGATCGCGTTGCCGATGGCGATGACGTCGTATCGGGTCTTCGGGCGGGTGTCGGTCACTCGGGAATCCTCGGTCGGGGAAAGCTGCGCGCGCGTAGCGGCTTGCGCGCCGCGCGCCAAGCGGCGACACGGCGGCGATGAGCGCTGTCCTGTCCGCATTCGCGCGCGCCTTCGGCCAGCTCGGCGAGCGACGGGTGCTGGTGGTGCTCGCCAAGAGCATGGCCATGACGCTGGCGATCGTCATCGCCGTCGGCACGGCGATCGCCGCGAGCGTCCCGCCGCTGCTGGCGCGCTGGTTCGCGATCAAGGGGGACACGATCTACCTCGTCACGGGGGTGCTCGGGGTGATTGCCGCGTGGTTGCTGTTTCGCGTGGTCGCGCTGGCGGTGCTGCAGTTCTTCGCCGACGAGATCGTGCAGGCGGTCGAGCTGCGGCACTATCCCACCGAGCATGCCGCGGCTCGCGACGTTCCCCTGGCCGAAGAGACGCGCGGCGCGCTCGCCGGCGCGCTGCGCGCGATCTTGGTGAACCTCGCCGCGCTGCCCGTGGCGCTGCTGCTGCTGGTGACCGGCGTGGGCACCGCGCTGCTGTTCTGGGCGGTCAACGCCTGGCTGCTGGGGCGCGAGCTGACCGACATGGCCTGGCTGCGCCATCGGCACGATCCGGCGGCCGGCTCGCCACTCGGCGGGTTGACACGGTTCGCGCTCGGCGGGATCGTCGCTGCCATGCTGTTGGTGCCGCTGCTGAACCTGCTCGCCCCGGTGCTCGGCGCCGCGGCGGCGACGCACCTCGTTCACAACCGCAAGGGACTCCGCCCGTGAAGTTGCTGCTGCTTGCCCCGCTCGCCGCGCTCGCCGCCTGCGGCCCGGCGGGCACCAAGGTTGCCTCCACCAGTAT
>JBHWTG010000186.1:0-11470 GCA_043427735.1 Tsuneonella sp.
CAGCGCGAGGCACACCAGGCCGCGGCCGTGCGCTGCCATGAAGTTGACCGCCTCCGCGCTCACGTGCTTGGCGGCGATGAAGAAGTCGATGTCGCCCCCGCGCAGCCGGTCGCCGGTGATGACGATTATCCGCCCGCGGGCGAGCGCCTCGAGCGCGGGGTCCAGCGCGCCGCTCATCCCTCGCGCTCCCCCAGCGCGAGCGCGCAGGCGCCGCGGAAGGTCTGCCGGCCGACCAGCTCGAGCTGCAGCCGCGCGCGATCCTCGAGGCATTCGCCGTCGGGCGAAAACAGCCCCTGATAAACCCGTACCGTCGCCCCCATCGGGGTCGGCCACCCGCGCAGCGCGTGCACCACGCTGCGCAGCGTTTGCAACGTGCTCATCGTCGCCTGGTCGCCGTAGGCGGTAGCGATCAGGCCGACCGCGCGCCCGTCCAGATAAGGCCGCTGATCTTTTGCCAGGTCCTCGAGGTAGTCGAGCGCGTTCTTGACCAGGCCGGAGATCGAGCCGTGATAGCCCGGCGCCGAGATGATCAGCCCGTCGGCCTCGCGCACCGCGGCGACGAACTCGGCGCCGTCGCGGACGCCGTAGCCTTCGCCGCGGTAATGCGGCAGCGCGCGCAAGTAATCGCCGCCGAACACGGTGACTTCGGCGCCGCCCGCAGCGGCCTCGGCGGCGGCGAGGCGCAGCGCCTGCTCGGTCGAGCTGCCGGGGTGGACGGTCCCGCCGATGCCGACGATCCGCGTCTTGGGGCGGGTGATCATGGCGCGCACTCCTGCCTGATGAACCGGTCGAGCGCCACCGCTTCCTCGGCCGAGAAGCGCAGGCCGAGCTTGGTGCGACGCCAGAGCACGTCTTCGGCGGTGCGCGCCCATTCGCGCACGGCGAGATGGCGCACCTCCGCCTCGGTCAAGCCGTGGCCGAAATCCCGCGCCCCCGTCCCGTTGGCGAAGATGGCGAACGCGGTGGTGCCATACGCGCGGACCAGGCGACGGGCATGGATGGCGAGCGCGGGGAAGCGCGCGGCGAATCGCGCTTCCAACGCCGCCGCGCCGTCGATCGCGAAATCGCCCCCCGGCAATGGTGCCCCGCCGGTCCACGCCGGGCCGGCCAGCGCGGGAAGCCGGCCGGCGAGCAGATCGACAGCCTCTTCCGCGAGATGCCGATAGGTGGTGATCTTGCCGCCGTAGACGGACAGCAGCGGAGCGCCCTCGCCCGGCTCGGACACGTCGAGCCGGTAGCCGCGCGTCGCCGCCTCCGGGCGGCCCGAGCCGTCGTCGATCAGCGGGCGCACGCCGGAGTAGGTCCACACCACATCGGCGGGGGTGACCGGCTGGCGGAAGAACCTGCTCGCCCCGTCGCAGAGGTAGTCGATCTCCGCCGCGCTCGCGGCGATCGGGCCGCCGTCGTGGTCGACGTCGGTGGTGCCGACCAGGGTGAAATCGTGCTCGTAGGGGATGGCGAAGAAAATCCGCCCGTCGGGGAGTTGAAAGAAATAGGCGAACGGATGGTCGAACAGCTTACGGACCACGATGTGCGAACCGCGAACCAGGCGCATCTTGTAGTCCGGCCGCTCGCGCGCCAGGCCAAGCACGTCGAGCACCGCCGGGCCGGCGGCGTTGACCACCGCGCGCGCGGCGAACGTCTCCCGGCCGGCCTCGATCGTCCAGCACTCGCCCTCGCGGGTGAGCGCGGTGACCCGGCAGCGCGTGCGCACCTCGGCGCCGCGGTCAGCCGCGTCGCGCGCGTTGAGCACCACCAGCCGGGCATCGTCGACCCAGCAGTCGGAATAGACGAACGCGGTCGAGAACTCGGGCTTGAGCGGCGCGCCGGCGGGATGGCCGGCGAGCGAGACGGTCTCGGTCGCGGGCAGCCGCTTGCGCCCGCCGATGTGGTCGTAGAGGAACAGCCCCGCGCGGACCAGCCAGCGCGGGCGCAGGCCCGGCACGTGCGGTAGCACGAAGCGCAGCGGCCAGACGATGTGCGGCGCGATGGCGAACAGCCGCTCGCGCTCCGACAGGCTCTCGCGCACCAACCCGAACTCGTAGTGCTCGAGGTAGCGCAGCCCACCGTGGATCAGTTTGGTCGAGGCCGACGAGGTGCCGCTGGCGAGGTCGCCGGCCTCGAGCAGCAGAACCTTGGCCCCGCGCCCGGCGGCGTCGCGGGCGATGCCGCAGCCGTTGACCCCGCCGCCGATCAGGGCAACGTCGTAGATTTCGTGAGCGCGTGCTTCGACAGGCTCAGCACGAGCGGGATCAGAGTTTGAGATCAACGCCCGCTCATCCTGAGCTTGTCGAAGGATGCACCGCCACCTCAGATCACCAGCGGACCGTGCTCGATGTGCGGCAGGACGTAGCGCGCGAACATGTCGCACTCGTTCAAGTGCGGATAGCCCGAGAGGATGAATGCCTCGATGCCCTCGGCCTGGTAGGCGTTGAGCTTGGCGAGAACCTGATCCGGCGTTCCGACGATCGCCGCGCCGCAGCCCGACCGGGCGCGGCCGATGCCGGTCCACAGGTTGTCCTCGACGAACCCGTCGCCGCCCGCCGCGCTCCGCAGCTCGGCCTGCCGCTGGACGCCGTAATTCCTCGCGTCGAGCGATTTTTCGCGGATCGCTTTCCCGGCCTCTTCGTCGAGCTTCGACAGCAGCCGGTCGGCGTAGGCGCGGGCTTCCTCCTCGGTCTCGCGGACGATCACGTGAACGCGGTAGCCGAACTTGAGCGTGCGCCCGAACTTCGCTGCACGTTCCGTCAAGTCGGCGATCGTCTCGCGCACTTTGTCCATCGTGTCGGGCCACATCAGATAGACGTCGCACGCCTCGGCCGCGCACTCGCGTGCCTCGTGGCTCAGCCCGCCGAAGTAGAACGGCGGGCACCGGCCGCTGATGGTGGTGATGCGCGGGGGATCGAGCTTGAGCTGATAGTGCTCTCCCTGGTGGTCGATGCTTTCGCCATTGAGCAGCGCGCGGACGATCTTCATCACCTCGGTCGCACGGGCATAGCGGGGGCCGCCAGGCATCGACTGCCCCGGCATGTCGGACGAGATGATGTTGACGTTGAGCCGGCCGCGCGTGCCGCTGGCGTCGGGGCCAAGGATCCGGTCGAGCGTGGCGATCCGGCGGGCCAGCTGCGGCGGCCAGTCCTCGCCGATGCGGGTCGCCCACAGCAGCTTCATCCGCGAGAGCATCGGCGCGATCGCGGCCGCGAACACCGTGGTGTCCAGCCCAAGCTGGTAGCCGGAGGGCAGCAGGATGTTGTCGAACCCGCCCTCCTCGGCACGCAGGACGATATTGCGACAGTGCTCCCAGCTCGACTGGAGCTGCGGGTCGGGCACCCCCAGGAATTCGTAGTCGTCGTCGCACAGCGCGGAAAACCACGCGATCTCGCATTGCTGGTTCATCTGGGTCGGCCCTCCTGCAAGCGTGGTTGGCCTGCGGCCGCCTTCGGCCCGACAGGCTCAGCACGAGCGGGGTTAAGAGGAATGAACAAGGTCCGCTCGTCCTGAGCCTGTCGAAGGACGCATCCACGAATCACGGCAATTTCTCCCCGCGCGCCGCGACGAGCACCGCGTACCAGTCCTCGCGCGTCCAGCGCATCGCCAGCGCCTGCGAGGCCTCGGCGATCCGCTCGGCGCTTTGCGAGCCGACGATCGGGATGATCCCCGCCGGGTGCGCCATCAGCCACGAATAGGCAGCGATGCTGCGGCTGACGCCTTGCGCACCGCCGATCCGGTCGAGCTCGGCAGCGACCGCGCGGTCGCGCTCGGCCACTGGCGAGAGCAAGCATCCTCCGCCGAGCGGCGACCACGCCAGCGGGGTGAGCCCGAGCCGCATCGCCTGGTCGAGCTCGCCGTTCTCGAACGGCGCGATCCGCAGCGGGCTGAGCTCGGGCTGGGTGGCAACCAGCGGGTGGCCGAGGAACGCCGCCAGCGCCTCGATCTGCGCACTGGTGAAGTTCGACACGCCGAGCGCGCGGACTTTTCCGCTCGCCACCGCATCGTCGAGCGTGCGGGCCAGTTCCTGCGGATGCGTCAGAATGTCGGGCCGGTGGACCTGATAGAGGTCGATCGTCTCGCTGCACAGGCGCCGGAGCGAGGCGTCGAGCGCGCCGCCGAGATACCGGGCGGACTGGTCGTACGGCAGCGGCGGCGCGATCCCGCCCTTAGTCGCCAACACCATCCGCCTACGCAGGCCCGGCTCGGCGGACAGCACCTGCCCGAGCAGCGCCTCGGCGTCGCCGAACCCTTCGCGGCCGTCGAAGCCGTAGATATCGGCGGTGTCGAGCAGCGTGATCCCGGCATCGAGCGCTGCATGCACCAGCCGCGCGGCGTCTGCCGCGGTGCGCCCGTTCTCGGCCAGCCGCCACATGCCCCAGGCAATCGGCGATACGGCGATATCGCTGCTGCCCAGCATGCGGGTGGCGGGGGGCGGCGGCAGTTCGCTCATGCAGAGGTCCTCGGTGGCGGCGCGACGGATTGCCGCTCGATCAACTGGTGGGGCAACCGGCGGTGCTGCGGCTCGCCGCCGGAGACGAGGATCTCGGTCGCGGTGCGTGCGAGCTCGGCCATCGGCTGGTGGATCGTCGTCAGCGGCGGCCACACGGTGCGCGCCAGGGTGGTATCGTCGAATCCGGCGACCGACAGCTCGCCGGGCAGCTCGATCCCGCGATCGTGCGCCACCGCCAGCACGCCGGCCGCCATGTCGTCGTTCGAGGCGAAGATCGCGGTCGGCGGCTGGGCCAGGTCGAGCAGCACGTTGGCCGCGCGCACCCCGCTGTCGAAATCGAACTCGCCCGCGCACACCAGCCCGGGCTCGTAGGCGATGCCGGCGCGGTCGAGCGCGCGGCGATAGCCGAACAGCCGCTCCTCGCTCGCCATGTGGTTCTTGTGCCCCTTGACGAAGCCGATCCGGCGGTGGCCGCAGTTGACGAGGTGCGTGGTCATGTCGTCCGCTGCCTGCGCATCGTCCATGAACACCGAACTGGTCAGCGCATGGTTCGTGCCGGGCGAGATGCGCACGAACGGGATGTCGAGCGCGTCGAGCGTTTTCAGCACCGGCTCGCAATCGGTCACCGGGGATGACAGAACGATGCCGTCGACGTGCGTCTCGCCGATCAGCCCGCGGACCTGGTCGCCGACATCGGGATCGTCGATATCGACCGGCTGCGCGAGCAGGCGGATGCGCTTCTCGTGGCACACGTCCCAGCAGCCCTTCTGGATCTGGAACATGTAATAGGGGCTGTGATTGTCGTAGATCAGCGCGATCTGGTTCGACTTCGCACCCGAGAGGATGCGCGCGGCGACGCTGGGGCGGAAGTCGAGCGCCTTCATCGCCTTCTCCACCCGGTCGCGCGTATCGGCGCTGACGTAGGGATGGCCGTTCAATACCCGGCTGACGGTCTTGACCGCCACCCCCGCCCTTGCCGCGACATCGCGGATGTTGGCCCGCTCGCTCATCGCGCGAGCGCTTCGGGAAGCGCGGCGAACAGCGCGGCATGCTCGCTGTCGGGGCGGTAGAGCACCGGCGGCTCGCCGATCGGCGCGGCGACCGTGTGCGTGCCGGGCGCGAAGTCGGCCCCGCTCCACACGTGCCGCCAGCGCGCATCGCCGGGCAGAATCACCGCGCGCTCGGCCGCGCCTTGCTCGATCACGGGGGCCACCATCAGGTCGGGGCCGTAGAGATACTGGTCGTGCACCGCAAACAGCTCGGGGCGGTCGCAATATTCGAGAAACAACGGGCGCTGGAGCGGCAACCCGGTCCGCACCGCCTGGTCGCGCAGCGCGCGGACATACGGCGCCAGCGCGGCGTGGACCCGGCTCCAGCGCGCGAAGCAGGCGAGGAGCTCGGCCGAGCTGTCGTATTGCAGGTTGTCGTCGGGCCGGTTGCCCTCGTGGCTGCGCATGACCGGCGCGAACGCAGCGAGCTCGCACCACCGCTGCAGCAGCTCTTCGCTGCGCACGTTGCCGAGCAGCGAAGTGTAGCCGCCGCAGTCGGAATGGCTGTAGGCATTGCCGACGAGGCCGGCGCTGAGCGCGGCGGTGATCACCGTGCCGATCCCGTCGTGCCGGGTGAAGTCGACGCACTGGTCGCCCGCCCACAGCAATGGGCAATGCGCCTGCACGCCCGAGAACCCTGCGCGCATGAAGAACAACGCGTCTCCGCTCTTGCCGCCGCTGGCAAGCGCGGCGGCGTTGACTTCGGCCCACAGCACCGGCCAGCGGTTGTGCGCTTCCATCGGGTCGCTCCCGTCGGCGAGCCGGAGATCGACCGGCAGGTATTCGCCGAAATCGGCCATCCACCCCATGACCCCCCGGTCGAGCATCTCGCGCCCGAGCACGCGCTCGGCGAACCACGCGCGGGTCTCGCGTCGGGTGAAGTCGATCACTCCGCAATCGAACTCGCCGAAATCGACCAGATAAGGCTCGTCGCTGTCCTGGCGCAGGCAGAAGTGTCCGCCGGCCGCCGCCTCGGCATAGAGCTCGCCGTCAACGGCAAGGTAAGGGTTGGCGTAAGCGAGAAAGCGGATGCCACGCTCGGCGAGTTCCGCAATGCGCTTCTCGAGATCGGGGTAACGCGCCGCGCTGCGCTCCCCGAGCTGCCAGTCCCAGAACAGCCGCCGCCCGAAGCTGGTCTCGCGGATGCCGGCCCAGTCTTCGCACCACAGGCCGGAGACAGCGGCGCCGGCGTCGATGAAGCGCTCGAGCCTGTCGAAGCTCGACACGCCCGACTTGAGCCCGACGATGGCTCCGCCAACCGCCCAATCGGGCAGCGGCGGCTGCTTGCCGAAGCGTTCCGCGAGCGCGGTCACGAGCGGCTTGGGCCCGTCGGCGGCGAACAGCTCGAAGCGGGCCTCGCTCGCCCAGACCTCGACCTCGTGGCGGACGGGGTCGGTGAAATCGAGCGCGCTGTAGCAGCTGGCATCGAGGTGCACGGCCAGCCAGCGCGAGGAGAAGAAGGTCGGCTGCGGATAGTTGGTGGTCCAGTAATCGCCACCGGCCATGGCGGCCTGGTCCATCGCGCGGGTCAGCTCGGTCGACTTGTCCCGGCCCACCCCCGGCTCGCTGGTCCACATCGGGAAGCGCCGGCCGTTGAGAGCGAGGTAGCTCATCTGCTCGCCCCCGCCCCACACCGTCTCGCCCGGCGCGGCGTGGAACCGCAGCCAGAGCCGGTCGAACGAGCGATCGGCTGCCCGCAGGGTCAGGCGATTGCCCTGCCATTCCAGCCGCGCTCCGGCGAACTCCACCCAGTCCGCACCCGCCCGCCAGTCGCTCGGCTCGCGCCGGTCACGGGGGGCATCCTCGATCCGGAAGTTGCCGCGGACCATCTCGACCAGGGGTTCGCCCCGCGCGATGGCCACCGCCGGACAGCTCCGAGTGTGGCGCATCGCCAGACGCCCGCCGAAATGCAGCTCGAAACCGTCCTCGATCGGCCGAAATTCCACGATGCGCCCTGTCCTCCCGATCGGCGGGAGCGGCTTTTTCCGACTCCCGCGCGTGCCTCGCTGGCGCAGTATGACACCGCTTGACACATTGCGTCAATGCGCGCATTTTCTCCCGCAAAGAAGACGTCAACGGGAGGGTTTGACAATGTACCGCCATGCAATTCGCGCGCGTGCGCTCGCGCTGTCCGGTAGCGCGATCGCGCTCGCCCTGGCCTCGCCGGCCCGCGCGCAGGACGCCGATCCCGTCGACGACAGCGGCGGCATCGAGGAGATCATCGTCACCGCACAGAAGGTCGCCGAAGACGTGCAGGACGTGCCGATCGCGATCACCGCGCTCAGCGGCGACCGGCTCGAGCAGACCGGCACCACGAGCCTCGAGGGCCTTACCCAGCTCGTCCCTTCGGTCACTTTCCGCAAGGGCACCACCAGCGCGAACAGCGCGATCGTGATGCGCGGCGTGGGCACCATCACCTTCTCGATCGCCGCCGAGCCGAGCGTCTCCACCGTGGTCGACGGGGTGGTGCTGTCGCGCTCGGGCCAGGCCTTCATGGACCTGGTCGATGCCGAACGGATCGAGGTGCTGCGCGGCCCGCAGGGGACGCTGTTCGGCAAGAACGCCAGCGCGGGCCTCGTCAACATCGTCTCCAAGGGGGGCACCGACAGCTTCGAGGCCGAAGCCCGGGCCGAATACTACGAGGGCGACGAATACCGCCTGCGGGGCACACTGTCGGGCCCGATCGCGCCCGATCTGAGCGCGCGGCTGACCGGCTTCTACGGCAGCTACGACGGCAACATCACCAATGTCTTTGGCGGGGCGGAGAACCAGGTCAACGGTTACGAGCGGTGGGGTACGCGCGGGATCCTCGATTACGACGGCGACGGTGCGCGCCTGCGTCTGGTCGCCGACTACTTCCGGGCCGACGACGACTGCTGCGCCGACGTGACCGCGGTGAGCCGCGGCGCGGCGCTCGACGCCGAGCTCGGCCTCCCGGGCGGGGTCGCCCAGGGGCTCGAGCAGCGGTTCATCAACCACAACCTGGTCACCCAGACTAGGGACCGCCAGTGGAGCCTGACGCTGTCGACCGACGTCGACCTTAGCGACACCCATACGCTGAGCGTGATCGGCGGCTACCGCAACTGGCGCAACACCGAAATCCGCGAAGGCGACTTCCTGCCGCGCGCGATCGTCGGAACCGCCGAGCTGCACGACGAAGGGCTGGTGACCACCGAGCAGATGTCGGTCGAGGCGCGGATCGCGTCCGATCCGGGTATGCCGTTCTTCTATCAGGTCGGGGCGTTCGCGTGGTATTCCGACAACGCGCAGACCTTCACCCGCGACGACGTGACTTGCGCGACCTCGACCGCGCCGGTCGCCCCGAGCGGCGCGCGGCCGTGCAACCTTGCCGACGCGGTCAACACATTGCTCCCGACCGCCACCTCGCAGAGCGACGTGGGCTCGACCAACATCGCGCTGTTCGGGCAGGCGACCTATCGCTTCAGCGACCTGATCGCTCTGACCGGGGGGCTCCGCTACACCTGGGACGACCTGACGTATGTTCACACCCGCGCGCCCGGCATCAACGCGCGTACCGGCCTGCCGGCCACCGGCCCGGGGATTTCGGGTAGCCCGGCGGGCGGGACGATCGCCTCGGGCGGGAACGGCACCAACACCTCGTTCGGCAGCAGCAGCAACGGCAACCTGTCTGGCAAGGCGGTGGTGCAGGTTACTCCGTCGGACGACGCGATGGTCTACGCCAGCTATACCCGCGGCTACAAGGGCCCGGCGTTCAACGTGTTCTTCAACCACACTGCGCCGGTCAACGCGGTGCCGATCGACGAAGAGACGTCCGACGCGTTCGAGATCGGCGCAAAGACACAGTTCTTCGACAACCGCGTGCAACTGAACGTCGCCGCGTTCACTGTCGAATACGACGGATTCCAGGCGAACAACTTCGTCACCCTCAACGGCGCCGTGGTGACCAACCTGACCAACGCCGGGACGGTGAAGTCCGAAGGGTTCGAGGCCGATCTGCTGGCGGTGCCGGTTGACGGGCTGACCCTGCGCGCGAGCGCCGCCTATGCCGACGCCTATGTCAAGGAGTTCAACCCCAACCCCCTGACCAACGCGCCCGACGCGCGCAACGGCACCCAGCTGCCGCTGGCGCCCAAGTTCGTCTACACACTCGGCGGCAGTTACGAGGGGGACCTCGGCGCAGCGCGGCTCTACCTCGACACCGACTTCCGGCACGTCGGCCGCCAGTTCTCCGATCTCGGCGAACAGGGCCCGATCGATCCCTACGGCATCTGGAACGCCTCGATCGGCTTTTCCGATGCCGAGGATCGCTACCGGCTGACGTTCCATGCGCGCAACATCACCGACGAGAGTTACGCGCTGCTCAACGTCAGCGCAGGCCAGCGGCTGCAGATCCCGCGGGATGCCGATCGCTACTTCGGCGTCAGCCTGCGCGCCCGCCTGCGCTGAGGCTGCGCGCCGAGCGAGAACGGCCGCGGGAGCAAGCGTCCGCGGCCGTTTGCTCAGGCGCTCACTGTCTCGTCCTCGGCGACGATGCGCGGAACCAGCAGGTGGATCCAGCCGAGCGCCAGCAGGTAGGCGACCGCCGCGGCGGCAAACAGCGGGGCGTAGCCGATCCCCGCGGTCAGCAGGGCGCCGGTCACCTCCTGAATGCCGAAGCCCGCCACGTTGCCGGCGATCGCGCCCATCGCCATCACCGTCGCCACCCGGCGTGCGGGCACCGCGTCGGCGGCGAAGCCGAAGATGTTGGTCGAAAAGCCCTGGTGCGCGAACAGGCCGACGCCGATGATCGCCGCCGCGGTCCACGCGCTGTCGACCGTCAGCGCGAGCGGGATCGGCAGGATCACAAGCCCGTAGAGCAGCATCCCGGTCTTGCGCGCCGAGTTGACCGAGCGGCCTGTGCCGAGCAGCACCCCGAACAGCTTGCCCGCGGTCAGCGCCCCGAGCGCCGCCAGGGTGAACGCCAGTGCGGTCGGCCCGACGAGCTCGGACTGGCTGAGGTCGAACACCTTGTGGAACAGGTCGGGCAGCCAGAAGGTGAAGAACCACCAGAACATGTCGGTGATCGCCTTGGCCCCGGCGATCGCCCAGGTCTTGCGGTCGGCGAACGCCTCGCCGTACGACGAGCGCACCGGGCCTTGGGGGGCGGCGGCCGCGCGCGGCAGCGGGCGGAGCCTGGCGGTGCCCGCGATCCAGAACGCGAGCCACACGAAGCCGAGCAGACCGGTGACGATGAACGCCGCCTTCCACCCGAACACCACCGCGAACGGCACCACCGTGAGCGGTGCGAGGATGTTGCCGATGTTGGGCGCGGTGTTGACGATCCCCATGCCCATCGTGCGCTGCTCGATCGGCAGATAGGTCGCCGCCGCCTTGACCGCGGCGGGCGTGTTGACCGCCTCGAACGCGACCAGCGCCACGCGCGCGGTGACGAACTGGGTGACCGTCTGCGCCACCGCGTGCGCCATCCCGGCGACCGACCACAGCGCCACCGCCGCGCCGTAGGCGAGCCGCACCCCGAAGCGGTCGATGATCCAGCCCACGAACAGCAGTGCGGCCGCCGCGGCGAGCTGGCTGGCGGAAGCGAAATGGGCGAACTCGGCGTCGCCCCAGCCGTATTCGGCGGAAATCGTCGGCTTCAATAGCGACAGGACCTGCCGGTCGACGTAGTTGATGATCGTGCCGAAGAACAACAGGATGATCAGCCAGCGGCGCACGCGCACCAGCGAGGGATCTTCGGCCTGTCGCTCGCGCGCGCCGATGTCCGGCCCGTCGTTCCCCGCCTGTGCCATATCCGCCCTCTCCGGCCGCTGCCGCTTGCACGATAGCGCACGGGCGGCGTAAGGAAAGCGGAATATGACACCGCCGGACAACCGCCCGCGACCGAGCGACTGGGATGCGTTGCCGTATGGCGGCGACCTGTTCGGCGAGCTCTACCTCGCCGAGCGCGCCCAGCCTGCCCCCGCGCCGCCGCGGCTGGCGCGCTGGTCGCGCCGCACAA
>JBHWTG010000187.1:0-10913 GCA_043427735.1 Tsuneonella sp.
TACTTGGCTGGGGCGGCAGGATTCGAACCTGCGAATGCCGGTACCAAAAACCGGTGCCTTACCACTTGGCGACGCCCCAGCAGCGCCGCGCCCCTATAGCGGCCTCCGCTTCCATGGGAAGCTGGTTCGAACTCGCGGCCGCGAAGCGGCGGAGACCACGCCGACGGCCGCCGGCCGAGGGCGTTCAAAGAACAACCCTGCCGCCCAGGCCGGCTGTGGCTCTCGATTCAACTCGGCCCGAATGCGATTCGCCTGGGCGCTCGCGCCGGAACGGGCGATTCTCCGCATCGCTGGGTCGGCATGCCGGTTCGGGAAATACGATCGTCGTCCGCCATCGAGCGGGTTGCCTACAGTGCGCGGAAGCGCGAGCTGAGCGTATGGTTCGCCGGCGGGCGGCGGTACATCTATTCGGGTGTCCCCACCGATATTTACCACGCATTGTGCGCCGCGCCGTCGGCGGGGCGGTTCGTCAATACGGCGATCAAAGGCCGCTTCGCCTGCCGCTGCGATCCGCCGCGACGCCGCTACGCCGCGTAGCTCAGCCCGCGATCCGCTCGAGCCGCGCCCGCACCGCTTCGGCCTGGGCCATGATGTTGGCCACCAGTTCCCGGCAGGTCGGGATGTCGTGGATCAGCGCCTGGCTCTGGCCGCTCGACCAGATGCCGCCGTCCATGTCGCCTTGCGCATAGACCAGCTCGCGCCCGCGCGCGCCCGCCATCAGGTGCTTGACGTCCTCGAAGGTGGTGGTGGGATCGCGCTGGATCGTGGCGACTTCCTCCGACACCGCGTTGCGGGCGACGCGGGCGGTGTTGCGCAGCGGGCGGCCCACGAGAACCGTATCGAGCTCGGTGTTCTCGACGATCTTGCGCTTGACGTTGGGGTGGATCGCCGCCTCCTGCGTGGCGCAGAAGCGGGTGCCCATGTTGACCGCGTCAGCCCCCAGCGCGAGCGCGGCGACGAGGCTGCGCCCGTCGGCCATGCCCCCGCTGGCGACGATCGGCACGTCGGGCAGCGCGTCGACCGTTGCCGGGAGCAGTACGATCAGTCCGACGTCGTCCTCCCCCGGGTGGCCGGCGCATTCGAACCCGTCGATGCTGATGACGTCGACGCCTTTCCTCACCGCGCTTTCCGAATGGCGCACGCTGGTGCACTTGTGGATCACCTTCACCCCGGCCTCCTTGAACGCGGGCAGGTGGTCGGTCGGCGCGCGGCCGGCGGTCTCGACGATCTTCAACCCGCTGTCGATGATCGCCTCGCGGTATTCGTCGTAGGGGATCGGGTTGATCGACGGCAGCAGCGTGAGGTTCACGCCGAAGGGCTTGGACGTCAGGCCGCGGACCTTGTCGATCTCTTCCCTCAGCGCCGCGCCCGAGGGGAACATGTGCGCGGTGATGAAGCCGAGCGCCCCGGCCTCGGCGACCGCGGCGACCAGCTCGCCGTAGCCGACCCCGGTCATCCCGCCCATCAGGATCGGCGTCTCGATCCCGAACATTTCGGTGATGCGCGTCTTGAACGCCACTTTCGCCCTCCCTGTCGCTTTACGTTCGCGTCAACCTGCATGGGCGGAGCCATGCTGGCAAGCGAAATGCGGGAGAACGGCCGGCCGCCGTCCGCTATCCGGCGGCAATGCCGCCGTGGTGCCCGCGAATGGGCGGGGCGAAGAGGCGCATCGGCTGCAGCGAGAAGCCTGGATCGAACTCCGCGTAGTCGCAGGTGATCTCTTCCCCGGCGGCAATGTCGCGGATCGCCCAGCCTTTCTCGGTGTCGGTGAAATCGGTGTTCGGCTGCTGGCTGTGGTTCATGAACCGGCCGTTGTCGAACTCGATCACGGTGATCCCCGGGCGGGTCATGTGCGGATAGCCGTAGCGCGCGGCGAAATCCTGCTGCAGCGGATCGAGCCGGGCCAGCTCGTCGTCGCCGATCAGGCGGTCGAGCGCCTCGTCGAGCACCCAGATCAGCGTGCCCGCGGCGATCGGCTCGGCGGCGAACACCCCGACCCCCTCGATCGCGCTCGGGCCGACATACGTGGGGACGACTAGCATAGAGCGGGAATCTCCGATGCGGTGGATGCGGGCTGGGGCGGACTGTATTCCGCGGCGAAGCGGTCGATCGCCGATTGCAGCGGCGGCAGCAGCCGCCCGCGGGTGCTGCCGAGGGCCGAGAAGCGCGGCCGCGGCGCCGCCCAGCCGGCCGAGGAGGAGGGGACCTGCACCACCAGCCCTGCGGGAAGCCCGCGCGCGTCAGCCAGCGCCCGCGCGAAGTCATACCAGCTCAGCGCGCCGTCGTTGGCGAGATGCCAGACCCCGCTCTCGCCATCGACCAGCAGATCGAGCACGGCGCGGCACAGGTCGGGCACATACGTCGGCGAGACGACGCAGTCCGCGACCGCTTCGAAGGCCTCGCCGCGCGAGAGCGCATCGACGCAGGCGACGGCGAAATTGTAGCGGTCGTGCGGCGAGAAGAACGCGGCCGTGCGCGCGACGAGGTGCGTGCCCGGGAGCGCCGCGAGACCCGCCTCCATCGCCGCCTTGCTCGCGCCGTACGCGCCCAGCGGGCGAACCTCGTCGTGTTCGCGGTAGGGTTCGGGGGAGGAGCCGCAGAACACCAGGTCGCTCGAAAAGTTGACCGTCGGGATGGCCTCTTTGGCGCAGGCTTCGGCGAGCATCACCGCGCCGTGAGCATTGGCCGCATGGCACGCTGCCGGATCGCCTTCGGCGTCGTCCACCCGGACCCAGCCGGCGGCATTGATCACGGCCGACGGGCGGATCTCCTCGAGCACCGCGGCGAAGGTTTCGGGGCGCGTCAGGTCGAGCCGATCGCGGCCCGTGAGCAGGTGGGCGATGTCGCGCCCGCGAGACTCGCGCGCGAGCGCCTGTCCGAGCGTCCCGCTGGCGCCGAGGATCATCACCGGGCCCACGCTTCTGCGGCCCGACCGCGCGATCTGCTCGATCCGTCCGGGTCTGTGCGCGGCGGGGTGCGTGAGGCGCAGCGAGCGCTGCCACCATCCCTCTCCGTCGACCGCCACCGCGGACTGGGCGCGGATCGCCTGCGCCAGCGCGGTCTCGCGCGGGATGCCCGACGATACGTCGAACGCGCCCGGTTCGTAGGTTCCCGGCTGGGTCAGGAGAGTGTCCCAGCCCTGGCTGCCGAACAGCGCCCACGCGGTCACCGCGCGCAAGTCCACCCCGCGCGCCGCCGCCTCGCGCGCCGCGCTCCAGGCCTGGTCGAGCCAGCGAACCTGCTCCTCGCGCGTGCAGCCGTTGTGCACTTCGGTCAGCGCGATCGGCCGCCCGTAACGCGCCCACGCCTCGTCGATCGCGCCGCGCAGTCCGTCCGGCGGCGGCTGCAGCACGCGCACCGCCTCGACGTCGGCATAAGCCTGCGCGCCGTTCCCGCCGACACAGCGCGGATCGTAGTGGCGCGTGCGATGGTCGAGAAAGCGGTCGCTGGTGAGGTAATGGTTGATGCCGATCACGTCGGGCGGGCACGGGTCGTCGGCAATCGCGCGCAAGCGGTCCTCGAGCCCGCAGTCGCGCAGGCGCGACCACAGCGGATGACCGGGGGTAACGTCGCCGCACAACAAGTCCCAGGTCATCCACCGCCGCGCGTTGTCGAACGCGGCCTGCTCGGCCAGCGGCGGGGTGGCGTAAGTCCGGCCGAGGTCTTCGGTCTGAATCAGGCGGGCTTCGGGCTGAACCCGGCGGATCGCCGCCATTGCCAGGCGGGTCGCGTCGACCTGGTTGAGCAGCGCGGTCCAGAACAACCGCTCGTCGCGCGCGTGCGGATACCAGTGCCCATAGAGCGCGGAAAAGCGCGCGGTCGTCAGCGGCTCGTTGACCGGCGTCCACGCGCGGATCCACGGATAACGGGCGACGACCCGCCCGGCGTGCTGCGCCAGTCCGGGCGCGAAGTCAGGCTCGATCAGCGAGGTGTGGCGCGGGCCGCTGCCGTGATGAATCAGTCCGGCGATGACGTCGATGCCATGGCGGCGAAGCGCCGAGAGACCGCGATCGCTCCAGCGCCAATCCGGTTCGCCGCCGGGCTCGGGGGAGACGCGCTCCCACAGGATCGGGAACCGCACCGCGCTCAACTCGAGCGAGGCGAGGCGCTCGAAGTCGTCCGGCCGGTCGTGATGGCCGGTCTCGCGCAGCTGGTCGCGGTAGCAATCGCCGACCCGCGCCACCGTGCACTCGGCCCCGCCCCACGCGGCAACTGTCGGATTCTCGAGGTTTTTTCCGCTGTCCGCGGGCCTCGGCGCACGGTCTAACATATATCAAATGTCTGTTTTGGCGGCATAAATCGGGAACTGTTAACCTCTGGGCAAGTTCCCTGATGGTCACAGCTAGGGAACACCAATGAACACGAGTGCCGCGATTCGCCCGGTTTCCGCAACGAAAGCAACGGAGTGCGTGCAAGCCGCGACCCTCATCTGCTTCAGCCATCTGCGGTGGGACTTCGTGTTCCAGCGTCCGCAGCACCTCTTGAGCCGGCTCGCCCGTGCGAATCGCGTGATCTACTGGGAAGAGCCGGTGTCCGCCTCCGGGCCCGCCCGGCTCGAAAGCACGCTGGACCCAAAGCACGGGGTGACCGTGGTTCGGCCCCACTTGCCCGACGATCTCACCGGGGCCGAGCGCGAAGCCGCCCTGCGCACGCTGCTCGACGAGACCCTCGCCGAGCGCTCGGGGCCGCTGGTCGCGTGGTACTACACGCCGATGATGCTGCCGTTCTCGCGTCACCTCGAGGCCGATTGCGTGGTGTACGACTGCATGGACGAGCTGGCGAACTTCCGCTTCGCCCCGCCCGAGCTGCTGCCGCTGGAGGCCGAGCTGCTGCAGCGCGCGGACTTGGTGTTCACCGGCGGCTACAGCCTCTACGAGGCCAAGCGCGACCGGCATCCGCGGGTGTTCCCGTTTCCCTCGAGCGTCGAGCGCGAGCACTTCGCCGCCGCCCGCGCCGATCTTCCCGCGCCCGGCGACCAGAGCGGCATCCCCGCGCCGCGGCTCGGCTTCTACGGCGTGATCGACGAGCGGATGGATCTCGATCTGATCGCCGCGGTCGCCGATGCGCGCCCCGACTGGTCGCTGGTGATGGTGGGCCCGGTAGTCAAGATCGACGATGCCGACCTGCCGCGGCGCCCCAATATCCATTACCTCGGCAGCAAGGACTACCGCGAGCTTCCCGCCTATCTCCACGGGTGGGATGTCGCGCTGATGCCGTTTGCGATCAATGACGCCACGCGCTTCATCAGCCCGACCAAGACCCCTGAATACCTCGCCGCCGGCCGGCCGGTCGTCTCGACCCCGATCGCCGACGTGATCCGCCACTACGGCGAGCTCGAGGGGGTCGCCATCGCCGCCGATGCCGAGGCGTTCGTCGCAGCCTGCGAACGCGCGCTCGCGCTCGACGAGACCGATCCCGAGTGGCTGGCGGAAGCCGATCGGGTGCTGGCGACGATGGACTGGGAGACCACCTTCGCCTCGATGTGGTCGCTGGTGCGCGAGCGCATCGAGCGCGGCCGCCCGGTGGTAGCGGCGGTCTCGCCGGACGGTTCGCGGCGCGGGCGCAGCGATTACGACGTGATGGTGGTGGGCGCGGGTTTCGCCGGCTCGGTGATGGCCGAGCGGCTCGCCTCGCAGGCCGGCAAGCGCGTGCTGGTGGTCGACCGCCGGCCGCACATCGGCGGCAACGCCTACGACCGGCTCGACGAGGCCGGCGTGCTGATGCACCAGTATGGCCCGCACATCTTCCACACCAACAGCGCCGAGATCGTCGACTATCTCTCGCAATTCACCGGCTGGCGCCCCTACGAGCACCGGGTCCTCGCCGAGGTGCGCGGGCGGCTCGTTCCGATGCCGATCAACCGCACCACGATCAACCTGCTCTATGGCCTCGAGCTGAAGACCGAGGAGGAGGCCGCGGCCTTCCTCGCCAGCCGGGCCGAGCCGGTCGAGACGATCGCCACCTCGGAGGATGTCGTCGTCGCCGCGGTCGGCCGCGAGCTCTACGAGACGTTCTTCCGCGGCTATACCCGCAAGCAATGGGGTCTCGACCCGTCGGAGCTCGATAAGAGCGTCACCGCCCGGGTGCCTACCCGGACTTCCGATGACGATCGCTACTTCACCGACCGGTTCCAGATGATGCCGGCCGAGGGCTACACCGCGATGTTCGAGCGGATGCTCGATCACCCCAACATCGAGGTGCTGCTCGGTAGCGATTACCGCGACATCCGCGACGCCTATTCGCACGACCATCTGGTGTTCACCGGCCCGGTCGACGAATTCTTCGACTATCGCTTCGGCAAACTGCCCTACCGCTCGCTGCGCTTCGAGCACGAGACGCTCGACCAGGAATGGTTCCAGGACGTGGCGACGGTCAATTATCCCGACGAGGCGGTGCCTTTCACCCGGATCACCGAATACAAGCACCTGACGGGCCAGTCCCACCCCAGGACGAGCATCACGCGCGAATATCCGAGCGCCGAGGGCGATCCGTATTACCCGGTGCCGCGCGCGGAGAACCAGGCGCTGTTCAAACGCTACGAGGCGCTCGCGCGGGCGCAGGAGGATGTCACGTTCGTCGGGCGGCTGGCCACGTACCGCTACTACAATATGGACCAGATCGTCGGCCAGGCGCTCGCCACCTTCCGCCGCTGGCAGGAAGCCGAGACCACGGCCGAGCGCAAGCCGCAGGTCGCGACGGCTGCCTGACGCGTCGCCCGAGGCTGCCGGCACTCGTCATTGGGGCGGGCGCCGGCGTCCCGGCGGACGCAGGCGCTCTATGCCGGGCGCCGCGCGTACCAGCCGAAGCCGGCGATGATCGCGTAGCACAGCGCCGGCAGGATCATTGCCACGGCAAGGCTGCCACTGACGTCGGCGATCATCCCGGTCAACAGCGGCACCACCGCGCCGCCGAAGATGGCGATGTTGATGATCCCCGAACCGTCCGCTGCCTTGGCGCCCAGTTTCTCGCAGGCGAGGCTGAAGATCGTCGGGAACATGATCGAGTTCGTCAGCCCGATCGCCAGCAGGCTGTAGCCCGATACGGCGCCGGTGGTGTTGGTCGAGATGGCCAGCAGCGCGATCGCGCCGATCGCCACCGAGGCGAGCACCATCCCGGGGCTGACCACCCGCAGCACCGCCGAGCCGATCAGCCGCCCGATCAGCGCGCCGCCCCAGTAATAGGCGATGAGCTGCCCCGCGGCCCGCTCCTCGAGGCCCATCACGTGATCCTGCATGAGGTAGTTCACGATCAGCGAGCCGATCGCCACTTCCGCCCCGACATAGAGAAAGATGCACAGCGCCCCGTAGCCGAACCGCGGCCGCGCGAGCAGCGCGAAGCCGCCGCCGAGCGAGCTCTGCTCGTGCTGCTCGCCCTTGAGCCGGTTGCGGAACAGCCAGACAACCGCGGCGATGACCGCAAGCGCGGCGGCAAGCCCCAGGTAGGTGTTGACGATCGCCTGGCTCTCGGCGGTGCGGTAGGCATCGAGCGCCGGACCCGAGAGCTCGGCCGCGGTCACGCCGGCGAGCCCGCCGAGGATCAGCGCCGAGCCGACGGCCGGAAACACTGTGGTGCCGAGGCTGTTGAACGCCTGCGCGAAGGTCAGCCGGCTGTGAACGGTGCGCTGCGGCCCCAGCAGGCTGATCAGCGGGTTGGTGACGACCTGCACCACCACGATGCCGCTCGCCAGCACGAACAGCGCCAGCAGGAACAGGCCATACGTCGCCGTCTGGCTGGCCGGAATGAACAGCAGGCAGCCGGCCATCATCGTCAGCAGGCCAACCACCGCGCCGCGCATGTAGCCGATCCGCTTGACGAGTTGCGCGCCGGGAATGCCGATCACCAGGTATGCGGTGAAGAAGCAGAACTGGATCAGCATCGCCTGCGTGTAATTGAGCGTGAACAGTTCTTTCAGCTTCGGCAGAATGACGTCGTTCAGGCTGGTGATGCCGCCGAAGATGAAGAACAGCGCGAACACGAAGTAGCTGAGCCCCGGCGCGTCGATCGGCGTGCCCTCCTCCTCGATGGGGTTGCTGTCGGTGCTGGTCGCTATACCCGGTGCCACGGCCATCTCAGTTCACTCCCCGAAGGCCCCGCTTCTGCGGCCGGGCCGATCCATTGTTCTAGAACGAGCACTCCACGCCCGCCGGCGCGTCCTGCCGCACGATCCGCGCGATCCGCAGGACGAGCGGTGCGGCGCTGGTCAGCGCGATGCTGTTGCCCCCCGTCGGCACGCAGGCGGAGGTGACGATCATCTCGCGCCAGCCCTTGCCGGCCGAAGTGGCGAGGCCGCGAGTGACGTCGAGCGTCTTGCCACCGACCGTCAGCGTCACCGGCGCGGTTGGTGCATCGGCCAGTTCGTAGAGAATGCGATAGCCGCCCAGCCCTTGTTCCGCGGCGGTCAGGGTGAGCGTGGCGCCGGCCGCGAAGGCGATCTCGCGCGCGTCTTCCTGGCGATTGCGATCGTAACCGCGCGCGGTGATACCGCCGCCCGCGCCGCGCAGGCCGGGCAGCACGGTCGCGCCGCCGCGCGCGGTGATGCCCACGCCGAGGCGGCCGAGGTCGAACCAGTCGGCGGACTTGGCGTCGAGCAGGCCGCAGCGCTCGCTCAGCGGGCCGAGCGGGCTGGTGTCGGCGAGGTCGCGGCCGTAACCGCGGGCAAACAGCGCGCCTCGCGGTCCGTTGACCGGCGTGCCGGTGCAATCCGCCGGCCAGCTGAACGACAGCCGACCGCTCGCAGGTCGCTTGCCATAGAGCACGTCGGCCACGCCGGCGCCCTCGCTGCCGGGCAGCCAGCTCGCCACGAACGCGCCCGCGGCGTTGATCTCGCGGTTCATCCACAGCGGGCGTCCCGAGAGGAACACGGCCACGCTGGGAATGCCCTGCGCGCGGAACTTGCGCAGCAGTTCGAGCCCCTCGGTGTCGGCGAACACCAGGTCCTTCCGGTCGCCGGCGAACTCGGCGTAAGGTTTCTCGCCGAACACCACCACCGCCACGTCGGGGCGATCGCGCCAGGCTCCGTCGCTCGAGAGCACCGCAGAACCTCCGGCGGCCGCGGCCGCGGCGCTGAGGCCCGCCCAGATCGAGGTCGCGCCCGGAAAGCGGGCGTTGGTCAAATCCTCGCCGCCCTGCCAGGTCAGCGTCCAGCCGCCGGCGGCCTGAGCGATGTCGTCCGCCGCGCGGCCCGCGACCAGCACCCGCGCGCCCGGCTTCAACGGCAGCACGCCGTCGTTCTTGAGCACCACCTGGCTCTTGGCGACGGCTTCGCGCGCGATCGCGCGGTGCGCCGCGGAGCCCAGCAGCGCGAAGTTGCCCGCGTGCCGCCGCGCCGAGGGGCGCCGCGCATCGGCCTCGAGCACGCCCGCGCGCAGCTTCATCCGCAACACCCGGCCGACCGCCTGGTCGAGCCGCGCGAGCGGGATCGTGCCGTCCTTCACCTGCGCAAGCAGGCTCGCGTGAAGCGCCTTCGCGTCGTCGGGCACCATGTAGATGTCGAGGCCCGCGAGCAGCGCCTGCGGGCAGTTCGCCGCGGTGCAGCCGGGGATCTGCGCATGGCCGTTCCAGTCGCCGACCACCACCCCGGTAAAGCCCATCTTGCCGCGCAGCAGGCCGGTCAGCAGCGGCGCGTTGCCGTGCATCTTGGTGCCGTTGATCGAGTTGAAGCTCGCCATCACCGCTTCGACCCCGGCGGCGATTGCCGCCGGGTAGGGACGCGCATGGACCGCCTCGAGCGTGGCGGGATCGCCTTCGACATCGCCCTGGTCGACCCCCTGGATGGTGCCCCCGTCGCCGAAGAAATGCTTGGCGGTGGCCACCACATGGCCCTCGCCGATCCGCCCGCCGGGCGCGCGCTTGCCCTGCAGCCCCTCCACCAGCGCGGCACCCAGCCGGGCGACCAGCTCCGGATCTTCGGAATAGCTTTCGTAGGTCCGCCCCCAGCGGTCGTCCTGCGCCACCGCGACCGTGGGCGAGAAGTTCCATTCGATCCCGGTGACCGCGATTTCGGCGGCGGTGGCAGCGCCGATCCGGCGGACCAGATCGGTATCGCCGGTCGCGCCGAGGCCGATGTTGTGCGGGAAGATCGTCGCCCCGACGACGTTCGTGTGGCCATGGACCGCGTCGGTGCCCCAGATCGCCGGGATTGCCGGTTCGTCTCCGGGGAGCGGCGCGGTCGATGCCGCCCACATCTCGTCGGCGAGCCTGAGCCAGTCTCGCGCCGGGGCATATTCGTCGCCGTACGGCCCCCCGTTGCCCCCGTTGAGGTAGCTGCCGAAGCGGTAGCGGCGCATGTCCTCGGGCGTGATCGAGTTGATCTGCGGCTGGATCAGCTGCGCGACCTTGCGCTCGAGCGACATCCGCCCGAGCAACGCCGCGATACGGGCCTCCTCGCCGGCGTCCGCCGCGATCGGCCGGCTGACCGCAGCGGGTGCGCCCGGGCCGACGTGAGCGCACGCGGCCAGCGCCAGTGCGCCCGCCAGCGCTGTCGAAATGCGTGCCGTCCCTCGCTTCACAGTCACCCCGCCCGAACTCTATGAGAACGTTCTCAATGGTCTTGCATGGGGCGGGAGCGATTGCAAGCGCTCAAACCGCGCGCGGCAGGCGCTCAGCCGTCCACCGGCGCGGGGCCGGTGGACCCGCGCTCGACGAGGCGGGCGGGGATCACGACCGGGCCTTGGGGCAGTTTCTCTGACCGGGTCGCCGCGATCAGCAGTTCGACCGCGCGCGAGACCGTCTCCGCGATCGGCTGATCGATCGCGCTGAGCGGCGGGTCGGCAAACGCGGTGACCGGGGTGTTGTCGAAGCTGACGAGCGAGAGCGCGCCCGGCACCGCGATCCCCATGTCGGCGGCGACCTCGCACGCGGCGAGCGCCATCTGGTCGCTGCTGGCGATGATCGCGGTCGGCCGGGGGGTGCGC
>JBHWTG010000188.1:0-6493 GCA_043427735.1 Tsuneonella sp.
AGGTCCGTCCGGGGACATTATCCGCTCCTCAGATGTCAGTTTCAAGACGCTGGACGCGGCTCATCGTCCGCTGGCGGCGTTGGAACGTAGCCGCTAGGCCCGGGCCATGGCCGAATCCGCAAGCTCGATCACCCCCGAAACCGTCGCCGCCCACGGCCTCAGCGAAGAGGAATACGCCGGCGTGCTGCACGCGCTGGGCCGCGAGCCGAACCTTGTCGAGCTCGGCATCTTCTCGGTCATGTGGTCCGAGCACTGCAGCTACAAGTCTTCGCGCATTCACCTCAAGAAGCTGCCGACCGAGGCGCCGTGGGTGATCTGCGGGCCCGGCGAGAACGCCGGCGTAATCGACATCGGCGACAACCAGGCCGCGATCTTCAAGATGGAGAGCCACAACCACCCGAGCTACATCGAGCCCTACCAGGGCGCGGCGACCGGCGTGGGCGGCATCCTGCGCGACGTATTCACGATGGGCGCCCGCCCCGTCGCCAACCTCAACGCATTGCGCTTCGGGCGGCCCGACCACCCGAAGATGAAGCACCTCGTCAAGGGCGTGGTCGCGGGGATCGGGGGCTACGGCAACTGCGTCGGGGTGCCGACGGTCGGCGGCGAGACCAACTTCCACCCCGCCTACGACGGCAACATCCTGGTCAACGCGATGACCGTTGGCGTGGCCGATGCCGACCGGATTTTCTACTCGGCCGCGACCGGGGTGGGCAACCCGATCGTCTATGTCGGTTCGAAGACCGGGCGCGACGGGATCCACGGCGCGACGATGGCGAGCGCGGACTTCGCCGAAGATGCCGACGCGAAGCGCCCCACCGTGCAGGTCGGCGATCCGTTCACCGAGAAGCTGCTGATCGAGGCCTGCCTCGAACTGATGGCCACCGATGCGATCGTCGCGATCCAGGACATGGGCGCCGCGGGGCTCACGTCGTCGAGCGTCGAGATGGCGACCAACGGCAAGGCCGGCATCCGCCTCGTCATGGACGCCGTCCCCTGCCGCGAGGAGGGGATGACCCCCTACGAGATGATGCTGAGCGAGAGCCAGGAGCGGATGCTCATGGTCCTGAAGCCCGGCCGCGAGGCCGAGGCCGAGGCGATCTTCAAGAAGTGGGAGCTCGATTTCGCGGTGATCGGCGAGGTCACCGATACGGGCCACATGGTGCTCGAATGGCGGGGCGAGGTCGTCGCCGATATTCCATTGGGGCCGCTGGCCGCCGACGCGCCGCTTTACGACCGCCCGGCGATGAGCCGCGAGGAGTACAAGGCCTGGGCCAAGGTCAAGCCGCTCGGCGAGGTGCCGGAGAGCAGCGACATCGGCGCGGACCTTTTGAAACTGATGGCGAGCCCCGACCTCGCCTCGCGCCGGTGGATCTGGGAGCAGTATGATAGCCAGGTGGGTGCCGACACGCTCCAGACCGGCGGCGACGCGGCGGTGGTGCGGGTCCACGGCACCCGCAAGGCGCTGGCGATGACCACCGACTGCACCCCGCGCTACTGCTACGCCGACCCCTACGAAGGCGGCAAGCAGGCGATCGCCGAAGCGTACCGCAACCTCTGCGCGGTCGGCGCGCGGCCGCTCGCGGTGACGAACTGCCTCAACTTCGCCAATCCCCAGCGCCCCGAAATCATGGCGCAACTTGTCGGCTGCCTCGAAGGCATGGCCGACGCCTGCCGCGCGCTCGATTTCCCGATCGTGAGTGGCAACGTCAGCCTCTACAACGAAAGCAAGGCGACGGGCGGAGGAAGCGCGATCCTGCCCACCCCGGCGATCGGCGGCGTCGGGCTGATCGACGACTACGCGAAGATGGCGACGATCGCGTTCGAGGCCGAAGGTCAGGCGATTGTCGCCATCGGCGCGCACTATCCCGAGCTCGGCCAATCGCTGTGGCTGCGCGAGATCGAGGGCCGCGAGGACGGCGAACCGCCGCGGGTCGACCTCGCCGACGAGCGTCTCAACGGCGAGATCGTCCGCCGCCTGATCGCGGAAGGCAAGGTGACCGCGGTGCACGACATCAGCGACGGCGGCCTACTGGTGGCGGTCGCCGAGATGGCGCTGGCGGGCGGGATCGGGGCGAAGCTCGACGCGATGACCAGCGCGTTCGCCTTCAACGAGAGCCAGGGTCGCTACCTCGTCACCCTCGCGCCCGGAGTGGAACTCGATCGCGAGAAAGTCCCCTTCGAACCAATCGGGACGACCGGTGGTCACACGTTGGCAGTGGGGGCAGCCGAAGTCCCGGTCGCCGTCCTGCGCGAAGCCAGCGCCAGATTTTTCCGCGAGTGGATGGAGAGCTGAGGCCATCCAGGCTGCGTCGAAGCTTCCGCAACACAATCAACCTCGCATTGATTTTCGCATCAGATGATGTCAACTGTGTTGCATGCGAACGACTATCACGATCGACGACGAACTCCTCGCCAAAGCGATGGAATATACGGGGGTCAAGGAACGGGCGACCGTTATCCGCATGGCCCTTGAGAGCCTCGTCGCGCGCGAGGCCGGGCGACGATTGGCCCGTCTTGCAGGCTCTGATCCCGATGCCTGGGCAGCACCGCGACGCCGCCCGTGGATGGAATCGCCGGAAGGCCAGCCCGGAGCCGCATGATACTCGTCGATACGTCGATTTGGATCGATTTCATCCGAAGTGGCTCGCACGCACAGCTCAATCACCTGCTGGCCAGCGAAGGCGTGGTGATGCACGACTACGTATTTGGGGAAATTGCGGTGGGTTCGCCGCGAAACCGGGGTTCGATCCTGGCGATGCTTGGCAGCCTCCACCGAATCCCGACCGCGAGTCATCTGGAAGTCATGACATTCGTGGAAAGCGCCAAACTGTACGGTCTGGGTCTGACCTACATCGACGTGCATCTGCTGGCTGCGACGCACGCATCCGCTAGCCTTGAGCCAGTCCGGTTGTGGACACGAGACGCCGAGCTGCTCCGTCAGGCTGGCCGCTTTGGCGTTGCCTACGTCCCATGAACCCCCGATAGTCCGGGGCGAATTGCGCTGAGCCCGCTCAGGCGGCCTTCTTTAGCTCGAGTTCCTTGCCGAGCAGGTCGTAGGGGTCGATACCCTCGCTGCGCCAGACCTCGTGGCACTTGCGATACCACACCGCCGGCGTGATCCCGAGCTTCTCGCGCGCGGCGGTGAGGTCCATCGCCAGCAGCTCGCGGATCGACATCGCGATCAACGGCGGGCACGCCTTGCCCAACCGGTGCGCCTCGCGCACCGCGCGCCACACGGGCGCCTTGCTCCTGACCGTCTTCACGATGTTGTAAGCGCCCGCGTACCCCAACAGCAGGTGCCCGGGCGCGGGCTGCTGACCGTGCGTGAACAGCAGCACGCACTGCTCGCCCAGGGCATCGCGGCCGTACCCGGTGAGCACGTGCATCAGGTCGTGCGTGTCGCGCTGGCGGAAGCCGTACCACTGCACGAGATCGTCGTACCTTGGCCGGCCGTGCTTTTCGGACTCGGCGACCAGCCCGGCCGCCGACAGCCCTTCGGCCTCCATGAAGTCGCAATAGGCGTGCGCGACGCTGCCGGCGGGCAGTTTGCGCAAACTCGCGTGATCGTCGAGGATCGGCGGCAGGAACGGCTCTTCGGCGCGCAGTCGTTCGCCGGTTTCGCTCAGCGTCAGCGCGCGGGCGCGCGGCAGGTGGCTCTTCGAGGGCAGCGCCTCGTAGATGTCGAACACCAGCGCGGTGTTCTCCTTGTCCTTGACCAGCTCGCCGAACTTCCTGAGAGCCCTGCGCACGTCGCGCCTGGGCATCGGCCGGGCCGGATCGCGGAACACCGTTCCGTCGAGCGCGCAGGCGAGGTTCGGATCGGCGGAGGAAACGGTCTGGAGCGCAGTCATCGGCGGGCCTCTACTGACACGAATGTCAACCTAGCGTTGCGATCCGCAACTGAAAAGCGCCAAATCTAGCCCGGCATCCACTCCTCGCGGGGGACTCCGAGAAGATCGAGCATCGCGGTGAGGTCGCCGCGGTCGATCCAGCCGTCGGCGGCGGCCCGCGCGGTGGGTTTCGCGCGATACGCCATGCCCCAGTCGGCGGCCTCGAGCATCGGGATGTCGTTCGCCCCGTCGCCCATCGCCAGCGTCGCCGCGCGCTCTCCCAGCCGCGCGCTCTCGTCGAGCAGCACCTGGCGCTTGACGCCGCTGTCGGTGATCGCGCCTGCAAGGCCGCCGGTCAGCCGGCCATCAGCCACAGCCAGGCGGTTGGCGACGACGGCGTCGAACCCGAGCTGCTCGGCGACCGCATCGGCGAAGTGGTGGAAGCCGCCCGTCACCAGCACCGTCCGGCAGCCGTGTGCCTTGAGGGTGGCCACCAGCGTCCGCGCGCCGGGGGTCGGTCGCACGCGCTCGGCGAGACAGGTCTCGATGGCCGCCTCCTCGAGCTGGGCCAGCAGGCCCACACGCTCGGCGAGCGCGCTGGCAAAATCGAGCTCGCCCCGCATCGCCCGCTCGGTGATCGCGGCCACCTGCGGCTTGAGCCCGGCGAAATCGGCCAGCTCGTCGATGCATTCCTGCCCGATCATGGTCGAATCCATGTCGGACACGAACAGCGCCGGCACCCCGATCTCGCGGCGCGAAACGAGCAGGTCGGCCGGCGCGAAATACGCATCGAGCACGCGGCGCAGGGCGGCCGGATCGCCATCCGGCAGCGATAGCTGGAGCACCTCGCCGCAGTATTCGACCATCGCCGCGGCGGCGAGGCGCATCCCCTCCGCCTCGAGCGCGGCGGTGGCTGCGTCGAGCCGCGTTTCAAGGTCCTGCGGGTCTGCTATCAGCCGCGCGATGAGCACCGATCGATCTCCGGAAGGCGGCGGCCGGAAACCGCCGCTGGCGCTCATCGCAGGGCCCACCGCGAGCGGCAAGAGCGATCTCGCGGTGCGGCTCGCGCTCGCGCTGAAAGCGCGCGGCCGGCGAGCGCGGATCATCAACGCCGACAGCTCGCAAGTCTACGCGGACCTGCGGGTCCTGTCGGCGCGCCCGACCGAAGAGGAGATGTGCGGCATTCCCCATCGCCTGTTCGGTGAGCGCGATGGTTCGCTGGTCTACTCGGCGGCAGAATGGGCGCGGACGGCGCGCAACATCATCTACGGCTGCACCCGGCACGGTACGGTGCCGATCGTGGTCGGGGGAACCGGCCTTTACATCATGACGCTGGTGGAAGGGATCGCGCCGGTTCCGCGAGTCGACCCGGCCGTTCGCGCGGCCGTGCGAGCCCTGTCGACGGAGGAGGCTTATCGGGCCCTTCAAGCCGAGGACTTCCACTACGCGCGCAGGCTGCATCCCAACGATACCGCCCGGGTGTGCCGGGCGCTCGAGGTAGTCCGCTCGACCGGAACATCGCTGGCCTGCTGGCAGTCGTTCCGCCGCAATTATCGGATCGGGGACACCGTCGACATCCATCCCGCGGTGCTGCTGCCGGACAGGGATACGCTCTATCGACGTATCGATCGCCGATTTTCGCAGATGGTTGCGAACGGCGCGATCGAGGAAGTTCGCGCCCTGCGCGCGCGCGGACTGGACCCGGCGCTGCCGGTCACCCGGGCGATCGGCGTGCGCGAGATCGGCGCTTTTCTCGAGGGACGGGTCAGTCTGGCCGATGCGATGATCGATGGCGCGCAGGCGACACGCAATTATGCCAAGCGACAATTCACCTGGCTGCGGCACAAGACGCCCGCCGAGTGGCCCCGATGGGAAACAGATTATTTTGACCCGGAAAGCCAATTTGCATCTTTGTTGCGCAAGACCTCCTTGACATGACATTTCCTTTCGCATAGTTCCGTCGTCGATCTCGCAAGAGACCTCGACCCGGCGCGTAGTCCCCGCGCCGGGTCGATTTTATCTGAGGCTGGCGATATGCCAGCCGCGAAGGAGCAAACCGGTGGAAGAGCGCAGCGGCGCGCGCATCCTGATCGAATGCCTCGCGCGGCAGGGGGTCGAATTCGTGTTCGGCTACCCCGGCGGCGCGGTGCTGCCGATCTACGACGAGCTGTTCGCCGATACGCGCATCCGCCACATCCTCGTGCGCCACGAGGCCGGCGCGGCGCACGCCGCCGAGGGCTATGCCCGCTCGACCGGCAGGCCGGGCGTGGTGCTGGTCACCAGCGGCCCGGGCGCGACCAACGCGGTCACCGGCATCGCCGATGCGTTCATGGATTCGATCCCGCTGGTGGTGATCACCGGGCAGGTGCCGACCGCGCTGATCGGCACCGACGCGTTCCAGGAGGCCGACACGATCGGGATCACCCGCCACTGCACGAAGCACAACTACCTGGTGAAGGACCCGGCGAAGCTGCGCGCCACGGTGGAAGAAGCGTTCCGCATCGCCACCAGCGGCCGCCCGGGCCCGGTGCTGATCGACATTCCGAAGGACGTCCAGATCGCGCTGGCGAGCTGGGACGGGCAGGATGCGGACCCCCTGCCCTCGGCGCGGGTCGTCCCGCCCAGGGCCGCGCCGGACCTGGCGGTGCGCGAGGCAGATC
>JBHWTG010000189.1:0-4619 GCA_043427735.1 Tsuneonella sp.
AGACTAGGGCCGTGTCGAGAGCCCGTGTCGAAGGGTCATCCGAACCGCTCCATGAACGCCTTGGCGGCGGCGGTCTCGGCCGCTTGCTTGCTGCCGGCGGTGCCCTCCGACTCGCCGACCCCCGCGACCCGCACCCGCACCGTGAAGCGCGCGCGGTGGTCGGGGCCGGCGCGTTCGAGCAGCTCGTACTCGGGGGGCTTGCGGCGGTTGCCCGCGGCCCATTCCTGCAGCGCCGCCTTGGGGTGCTTCGAGCGGCCGCGCCGGCCGTCCACCGCCTCGCGCCACAGATGGTGGACGAGGTCGCGGGTGGGGTCGAACCCGGCGGAGAGGAAGTTCGCCCCGAGCAGCGCCTCGACCACATCGCCCAGCACGTTGTCGCTGTCGTGCGCGCCGTCGTCGCGGGCCTGCTTGCCGAGGCGGATGTGCGCGGGCACGCCGATGTCGCGCGCTATGCACGAGCAGGTGTCGCGGCTGACCAGCGCGTTCAGCCGCTGAGCGAGCTCGCCCTCGGGCGCGCCGGACAGCGTGAACAGCCAGTGCGAGATCGACAGCGCCAGCACCCGGTCGCCGAGCCATTCGAGCCGCTCGTAATTGATCGCCTCGCCGGTCGACCCGTGCGTCAGCGCCGCGTGGAACGCGGCCTCGTCGCGCACCGTGAAGCCGGTCGCCTCGAGCCAGGCGCGGGTCTCGGGGGAGAGCGCGCTCACACCCCGTGCCCCACGCGGCCGGCGCGCAGCGCGGTCAGCCAGGTCCACGGCAGGAGCCATTCGGCCGAACCGTCGGTCGACCAGACCATCGCGCTCGCGCGGGCCACCAGCAGCTCCTGCGGCACGAGGCCCACGCCGCCCCCCGGGCGCGCCGGGAAGCGGCTGTCCTGCGAATTATCGCGGTTGTCGCCGAGGAAGAACACCGTCCCGGCGGGCACGATCAGCGGGCCGAAATCGTCCTGCGGGGTGCGGCCGAAATCGAGCGTGTCGTAGCTCACCCCGTTCGGCAGCGTCTCGCGGAAGCGCGCGTAGGCGCAGCTCGCCGGGCCCGGCTGGCCGCCCCACGCGCAGCGGGTGTTGCGCGACAGGGGAATGACGAAATCGCCGATCCGCTGGCGCTGGGCCGGCGTGCCGTTGAGCACCAGCCGCCCGTCGCGCATGGCCACGCTGTCGCCGGGCAGCGCGATCGCGCGCTTGACGTAGTCGATCCGGTCCACCGGGTGCTTGAACACCACCACGTCGCCGGGCGCGGGCGGGCGCGAGAGCACCTGGCCCGGGATCAGCGGCAGGTTGAACGGCAGCGACCAGCGCGAATAGCCGTAAGCCCACTTGGCGGCGATGAAGTAGTCGCCGTTCCACAGGCGCGGCAGCATCGATTCGCTGGGAATCGTGTAGAACCCGAACAGGAAGCTGCGGAACACGAACACCGCGAGCACCAGCTTGGCGACGAACCACGCGAAGCTGCCCCAGCTTTCGCGGTCCCGCTCGCCGCTCGCCAACGTCGCCGCTCGGCTCACCGGCAGGCCCGCAGGTTGACACAGTTGACACTGTTCAGAAGAAAAGAGCCCCTCTGATTTTGCAGCACAATTTTGCCACCTTGGGGCTGGCGCGCCGGTGTGCGGAGCGAATGGGCAATGCTTGCAAACATGGCCGCATCCCCTAGGGCCGGGGCGCGCCTGTAGGAAAGGGTTTTCACGTGAGCGACCGGCTGAACGATGCCTTGAGCGTGATCGCGAGCAGCGGCCACCAGCCGCTCGCGGACTTGTTCGCGGCCGATCCGAACCGGGTCGGCAAGCTCGCCACCCGGCTCGAGTGGGGCCGCGCCGGGGAGCCGGCCGGCGCACTGTTCGACTGGTCGAAGACTCATCTGAGCGACGCGCTGCTCGCCGCGTTCGAGGCGCTGGCCGACGCGCGGGACTTCACCGGCAAGCGCGCCGCGCTGCTGGCGGGGGAGCGGGTCAACGCGAGCGAGAACCGCGCCGCCGAACACACCGCGCAGCGCGGCATCGGCAGCGCGGCGGCGGTCGAGGAAGCCGCCGCGTTGCACCAGCGGATGCTGATGCTGGTCGAGGCGATTCACGGCGGCGCGCTCGGCCCGGTGCGCCACCTCATCCACATCGGCATCGGCGGCTCCGCGCTCGGGCCGAAACTGGCGATCGATGCGCTGGCGAGGGAATCGGCCGAAGTCGACGTCCACGTGGTGTCGAACATCGACGGGCTCGCGCTCGAGGCCGCGTTCGGGCGTTGCGATCCGGCAACCACGCTGATTGCGGTGGCGAGCAAGACGTTCACCACCATCGAGACGATGACCAACGCGGCGAGCGCGCTCGCCTGGCTCGAGGAAAACGGCGTCGCCGATCCCTACGGGCGGGTGATCGCGCTGACCGCCGCGCCTGAAAAAGCAGTCGAGTGGGGCGTCGACGAGACGCGCGTGCTGCCGTTTCCCGAAAGCGTCGGCGGGCGCTATTCGCTGTGGTCGAGCATCGGCTTCCCCATCGCGCTCAGCCTGGGCTGGCAGGCGTTCGATGCGATGCTGGCGGGCGCGCGCGCGGTCGACGAGCATTTCCGCGAGACCGAGGGCCGCGCCAACCTCCCGCTGCGCGCTGCCTTCGCGGACCGCTACTACGCGCAAGTCCGCGGCTGCCAGACCCGCGCGGTGTTCGCCTACGACGAGCGGCTGGCGCTGCTGCCGGCCTACCTTCAGCAGCTCGAGATGGAATCGAACGGCAAGCGGGTGACCGCCGATGGCGCGCCGGTGTCCGGGCCGACCGCCCCGGTCACCTGGGGCGGGGTGGGGACCGACGCCCAGCACGCGGTGTTCCAGCTGCTTCACCAGGGCACGCTCGAGGTGCCGGTCGATTTCATCGCCAGCATCGAGCCGGGCGATGCGCTCGACCCCGCCCACCACCGCATCCTCCTGATGAACTGCTTCGCGCAAGGCGCCGCGCTGATGGCCGGGCAGGCGAGCGACGAGCCCGACGGTCTGGGCCTCGCGCGCGCCTACCCCGGCGACCGGCCGAGCGCGACGATCCTGCTCGACGATCTCGACCCGGCGAGCCTCGGCGCGCTGATCGCGTTTCACGAGCATCGCACGTTCGCCAATGCGGTGCTGATGGGGATCAACCCGTTCGACCAGTTCGGGGTCGAGCTCGGCAAGGCCATCGCGGGCCGGATCGACCGCGGCGCGGGCGAGTTCGACCCGAGCACCGCGGCGCTGCTCGAAGCGGCGGGGCTTTCGTGAGCGTACGTTACGGAACGATGACAGCGGCGCGCTAAGCGGCTAGGGCCGGGCGATGCACGGCCAGATGCCAACCGATCATTCGCCCCTCCGCGGGGATGCGCCCGCGCGGCCGATCCAGCGGGTCCAGCAGAACGTCGTCGCCCGCGCCGAGCGGGTGCTGCTCGATGCGATCTGCGCGCGGCTGCCGCGCTGGGTGCGGCCCGACATGCTGACCGCGGTCGGCATCGCGGGTGCGCTGATGGTGTTCGCGGGCTATGTCGCCAGCGTGCTCGACCGCGACTGGCTGTGGCTCTCGGTCGCCGGCTACGTGGTCAACTGGTTCGGCGATTCGACCGACGGCAGCCTCGCCCGCTATCGCCGGATCGAGCGGCCGCGCTACGGCTATTTCCTCGACCATAGCTGCGACGGGATCGCCACCGCGCTGATCGTCGCGGGGATCGGCATGTCGCCGTTCGTGCAGATCGAGATCGCGCTGGTCGCGCTCGCCGGATACCTGCTGATGTCGATCCACGCGTTCCTGTCGGTGAAGGTCTCGGGCGAGTTGCGCCTGTCGTACATGGCGGCCGGGCCGACCGAGCTGAGGATCATTCTCATCGGCTTCACACTGGCGATGCTGGCGTTCGGCTACGATCGGGAGGCGATGATCGGCTACGGGCTGTTCGTCGGCTTCGCCGGCGCGGTGCTGATCGGGCTGTTCGTGGTCCAGACGGTCGCCACCGCCCGCCGGCTCGCGCTCGAGGAGCCGCCGCGTTACTGATTGACTTTTAACATTTGCACGCTATCTGGCCGCTTATCGAGACGCCTTGCGCAGCGTGAACAGGCGGGCGACCGCCCCGGCCGCGTCTCGGTTCCAATCTGACAGACTTCCCATTTCACGCGGGTCGTTGACGAGGCCACTTGCGCCTCACCACCCCGCCGCACGCGCGCCACCTCGGCTGCGCGCTGCCGCTCGCATACGAGTTACCAACACATGTCGTTCGAACAACTCGGGCTCTCGCAGCCCATTCTTCAGGCGCTCGACCAGAAAAACTATACTGTCGCCACGCCGATCCAGACGCAGGCGATCCCGCTGGTGCTGGCGGGCCGCGACCTGCTGGGCATCGCCCAGACCGGCACCGGCAAGACCGCCGCGTTCATGCTGCCGAGCATCGACCGGCTGCGCGAGGCCGGCAAGCCGACGCCGTTCAAGAGCTGCCGCATGCTGGTGCTCGCGCCGACGCGCGAGCTCGCCGGGCAAATCGCCAAGAGCGCCGAGGACTACGGCGGCTTCACCGGCCTGCGCGTCTCGGTGGTCGTCGGCGGCACCTCGGTCGGCAAGGACCGCAACAAGCTCCACCGCGGCACCGACATTCTCGTCGCCACCCCCGGCCGCCTGCTCGACCTGGTAGATG
>JBHWTG010000190.1:0-5153 GCA_043427735.1 Tsuneonella sp.
CCCTCCGCCTCCAGGTCGAGCATCCGGTGACCGAGGCGATCACCGGGATCGACCTGGTCGAGCAGATGATCCGCGTGGCGGCGGGCGAGAAGCTGGGGTTCACCCAGGCCGACATCGGCATCGACGGCTGGGCGATCGAGAACCGCGTCTACGCCGAGGACCCCTATCGCGGGTTCCTGCCGAGCACCGGGCGGCTGGTGCGCTACCGGCCGCCTGCGGGTGAGGCGCATCAGGAGCCGGTCGCGCAGATGCTTCGACAGGCTCAGCATGAGCGGGGCTGGGAACGAGGCAATTCAGGTAATGATACCACCTCCGCTAATCCTGAGCCTGTCGAAGGACCACAGAGCTACATCCGCATCGACGACGGCGTCGCCGAAGGGGGCGAGGTCTCGATGTTCTACGACCCGATGATCGCCAAGCTGATCACCTGGGGGCCCACGCGCGACGCAGCCGCCGACCTGCAGGTGCAGGCGCTCGACGCGTTCCGTATCGAAGGGCTCGGCCACAACGTCGATTTCCTTTCGGCGATCATGCAGCACCCGCGGTTCCGCTCGGGCGAGCTCACCACCGGGTTCATCGCCGAGGAGTATCCCGACGGCTTCCATGGCGCGGCGACCGAAGGGCAGACCCTGCGCATGCTCGCCGCATTGGCGGGCGCGATCGCCACCGCCGATTCAGACCGGGCGGGGCAGATCGACGGGCAGCTCGCCGAGGCGCAAGGCGCGACCGGGGACTGGCAGGTGCGCGTCGGGACGAGCGACTATGCGGTCGCCCTCGAGGACGATGCGATCACGGTCGATGGCGAGCCGGTGGGGATCGCGCTCGAGTACACCCCCGGCGATGCGCTCGTCGAGGTCGAGCTCTACGCCGCCGATGCTGGCGACGACGCCGAACCCGTCGCCCGCTACGGCGTTCAGCTCGCGCGCACCTGGACCGGCTACCGGATGACCACGCGCGGCGCGAAGCACGAAGTGCGCGTGCTGCCCGCGCACGTCGCCCCGCTTGCCGCGCACATGCTCGAGAAGGTGCCGCCCGATCTCAGCCGGTTCCTGATCTGCCCGATGCCGGGGCTGCTCGTCGCGCTGCATGTCGAGGAGGGCGAGGCGGTCCAGCCCGGCCAGCCGCTGGCGACGGTCGAGGCGATGAAGATGGAGAACATCCTGCGCGCCGAGAAGGCCGGCACGGTGAAGCGGATCGACGCGGCCAGGGGCGCGAGCCTGGCGGTGGACGAGGTCATCCTGGAGCTCGAATAGTGCACCTCGCGCACGCCCCCGATGCGCCGGCTGCCGGCGAGATCGGCTTCGACGACTTCCTCAAGCTCGACATCCGCGTCGGCACGATCGTCGAAGCGGAGGATTTTCCCGAGGCGCGCAAGCCGTCGTATCGGCTGAAGATCGATTTCGGCCCGGCGATCGGCATCCGGAAGAGCTGCGCGCAGATCGCCGCCAACTATCGGCTCGCTGAGCTCCCGGGGCGGCAGGTGGCCGCGGTGGTCAACTTCCCGCCGCGCCAGATCGGCCCGGCGATGTCCGAAGTGCTGACCCTGGGGTTCGCCGACGCGGCCGGCGAGGTGGTGCTGTTCGCGCCCGACGTAAAAGTGCCCGACGGCGCGCGGCTGTTCTGATGTGCAGCGTGTGGACCATCGGCTACGAGCAGGCGACCCAGGCCGCGGTGATCGGCGCGCTGAAGCAGGCCGGCATCGAGCTGCTCGCCGACATCCGCTACCTCCCGCTGTCGCGCCGGCCGGGGTTGTCCAAGTCGAGCCTCAAGGCCGCGGCCGAGGAGGCCGGGATCGAATACCGCCATTTCAAGCAGCTCGGTACGCCGGCGGATGGACGCACGGCGGCCCGGCGGGGCGATCGTGCCGAGCTGGCACGGATTTATTGCGGGCAGCTCGAATTGCCGCAAGCCATGGCCCAGATGGCCGAGCTGCGCCAGCTCGCGGAGCGCAAGCCAGTCGCCTTGCTGTGCTACGAGCGCAACGCCGCCGAATGCCACCGCGCGCTGCTCCACGACGCGCTGTTCGAGGATTTCGCGCGGGTCGATCTGCTGCCCGAGCAATGACCTTGCACCTGCCATTCCCGCGCACGCGGGAATCCTTGCACCTGTCATTCCCGCGCACGCGGGAATCCAAGGGCAGACCTGGCGTCACGCGCGACCGATGGGGCATGGACGCGCGGATGACAGAGGGGGGAGGCGCGAGGCCTTTAAGCACGAATCGTGGTAAATCCGCTGGCAACCGGCGCCGGTTCGCGCGATTCTCCCTCGACCGGGCCGATTGACGGGCCCGCGAGGAGAGCGACGATGGCTCACAAGGGGATCGGTTTCTTCGACGGCCGCGGCCATTTCTTCAAGACGCCCGACGAGGCGACGATCAGCGATCTGGCCGCTCTGCTCGGCCGGATCGGCGACGGCGAGAGCCTCGCCCCCGGGATCGCCCAGACGCTGCTGGGTCGGCGCGAGGAGCTCGAGAAGCTGTTCGCCGAGCACGACGAGATGGTGCGCGAGGCCGGCGCCAACGTCGCCCGGCTGCGCGCCCGGCCTGCGGCCTAATCGTCGATCAGCGCGACCCCGCGGATCCAGCCCGCGCTGGCGCGCTCGATCTTGACCGGGAAGCAGGCGAGGGTGAAGCCGTGGCTCGGCAGCGCGGCGAGGTTGGTCAGCTTCTCGATCTGGTAATAGGGGCGGATGCGCCCCGCCTTGTGCCCTTCCCAGATGATCGACGGGTCGCGGCTCTCGGCCCAGCGCCTGGCGGTGTGGCTGAACGGCGCGTCCCAACTCCACGCGTCGGTGCCGACGACCTCGACCCCCTGTCTTGTCAGCCACAGCGTGGCTTCGGCGCCCATCCCCACCCCCTGGTCGGTGAAGTTGTCGCTGCCATAGATCGCGCCCGACTGGACCAGCACGATATCGAGCGGTTGCAGCTCGTATTCGATCCGCTCGAGAGCTTGTCGCACCTCTTGCGCGCTGACCACATGGCCGTGCGGCAGGTGGCTGAGGTCGAGCTTCACGCCCGGCCGGAAGAACCGGTCGAGCGGCGCCTCGTCGATGCTCGGGGCCGCGCGGGTCCCGCCGTCGGTGGTCGAATGGAAGTGCCACGGCGCGTCCATATGCGTGCCGTTGTGGGTGGAGAGGGTGATCTGCTCCACCGCCCAGCCTTCGCCATCGGGCAGATCGTCTCGCGTAAGCTCGGGAAAGAACATGGCAATCTGGGGCCAGGTGCTCTCGTGGGTCATGTAGGTGATCCGCGGCCGCATCACCTCGGGGTCGGACACCACGTCGTTGGTGATCGGGATCGACAGGTCGATGAAGCGGGTCATGATCGGCGCCCCTGCAGTTCGTCGTCGAGAAAGTCGGCAACATCGGCGAGCTCGACGTCGCGCGCAAGAAACGCCTCGCCGATCCCGCGCAGCAACACGAACGGCAGCGTCCCCCCGTCCATCTTCTTGTCGTGGCGCATGTGCCGAACCAGCCGCGCGCCGCCGCAGGCAAGGCCCAGCGCGGCGATCTGGGAGGGAAGCCCGGCGGCTTCAATCGCCCGGGCGACCGAGACAGCGTCCGCTTCCGCCATCAGCTCACGCCGCGCCGAATAGCGCGCCGCCAGCACCATCCCCAGCGCCACCGCCTCGCCGTGCAGCAGCCGCTCGCCGAAGCCGGTCTCGGCCTCGAGCGCGTGGCCGAACGTGTGGCCGAGGTTGAGCAGCGCGCGCCGCCCGGTGGTCTCGCGCTCGTCGTCGGCGACGATCGCCGCCTTCATCGCCACGCTGGTCGCCACCGCGTGCTCGAGCGGCGCGGGCTCGAGCGCCAATACGGCCGCGCCGGTTTGCACCAGCCAGTCGAAGAACCCCCGGTCGCCGAGCACGCCATACTTGAGAACTTCGGCGTATCCCGCGCGCAGCTCGCGCGCGAGCAGGGTGTCCAGCGCCGCGAGGTCGGCGATCACCAGCGAGGGCTGGTGGAACGCGCCGACGAGGTTCTTGCCGGCCGCGCTGTTGATCGCCGTCTTTCCGCCGACCGAACTGTCGACTTGCGCCAGCAGCGTGGTGGGGATCTGGATGAAGCCGCACCCGCGCTTGAGGATCGCCGCGGCGAAGCCCGCGAGGTCGCCTACCACGCCGCCACCGAACGCGATGATGTGGTCGCCGCGCCCCACTTCCTGCGCCAGCAGCCAGTCGGTGAGCCTGGCGAGGCTCTCCCAGCTCTTCGAGGCCTCGCCCGGTTCGACCGGATAGAGCGCGATCTCCCGCCCGAGCCCGGCCCCGAGCCGGCGCCCGTGGCGCTCCCACGCGGTGCGGTCGGCGACCACCACGGCGCGTTCCGGACGGACCATTCCGGCGGCCAGCGCGCCCGCGCGCTCGAGCAGGTCGCGCCCGATGTGCACCTCGTAGCTGCGGCCCGCCAGTGCGACCGGGATCACAGCCATCGGTCGATCGCCTCGATGATCCTGATCGCCGTGTCCGCGTGCGGCCCGCGCACGCTCGACACCCGGATCGGGGCCTGGGCATAATGCGGGGCGCGCTCGGCGTGCAGGCTGGCGAGGATTTCGCCGGGGTCGCCGCGCGCCAGCAGGGGGCGGGTGCTGCGCCGGCTCGTGCGCTCGACCAGCGTCGCCACGTCGCAGTCGATCCACACCGCGATCGCTTGTTCGAGCACCAGCGCGCGGGTCCGGTCGTTGACGAAAGCGCCGCCGCCGGTCGCGATCACCCCGCGGCGCTCGGCGATCAGCCGGGCGATCACGCGCCGTTCGCCGTCGCGGAAATAGGGCTCGCCGTACCGTTCGAAGATCTCCGAAACGCTCATCGCCGCGGCGCGCTCGATTTCCTCGTCGGCGTCGACGAAATCGGTGCGCAGCAGCGCGGCGAGCTTGCGTCCGACGGTGGACTTGCCCGCGCCCATCAGCCCGACGAGCACCACCGGCCGGTCGATCCGGCGGGCGACCGCGGCGATCAGGTCGCTGTCTCGCCCCGAACCGGCAGAGGGAGTGGCGGAGTGCATTGCCGCCTCGCCTATAGATGGGCTAGGGCCCGGGCAAGCTATGGGACGGCGTGGACGGGACGTGACGTGACGAAGGTAACGCGGACAACTTCGCGGATCGGTTGGATCGCGACCGGGGCGCTTGTCGCCCTCGTGCTTGCCGCGTGGGTCGACGGGAT
>JBHWTG010000191.1:0-9096 GCA_043427735.1 Tsuneonella sp.
GCCGACGGGGCCTGGCTGGCCGACCCGCCGCGGGCGATCGATCCCGCGATCGTGAGCAAGATCCAGGACTTCGCCCGGGCGCATGGCGCCCTGTTCGAGGGCAAGGCACACGGTGCGGCGCTCCATTCGCGTGCCGCACCCCATCTCGAGACACGCTGCGGTCTGTTCCTCGACGAGCTGGCCGCCCGTCACGGCCTTGCGGTCAAGCGCGGGAAGTTCGTCGCCGAGCTCGTCCGCCCTGACGCCGACAAGGGCGCCGCGGTGCGGGCGTTCATGCGCGAACCGCCCTTCGCGGAGGCCCGCCCGGTCTTCGTCGGCGACGACGCGACCGACGAGGACGGCTTTGCCGCGGCCTCGGCGATGGGAGGGATTGCCATAACCGTGGGTCCCCGCCCAAGCCCGCGGGCGACCTTCGGACTTGCCGATCCGTTCGCGGTTCACCAATGGCTCGAGCTGTGACGGTTCCGGCATCCACGCTCGATCTCTGGCCGATCGGCAATTGCCAGGTCTCGGGCCTGATCGATGGTGAGGCGGGGCTTGTCTGGGCCTGCGTGCCGAAGGTCGATGGCGATCCGGTGTTCTGCAGCCTGCTCGGAGGCGAGGTGCAGGATCGGGGGGTCTGGCGCTTCGAGCTCGAAGGTCAGGTGTCGGCCGCGCAGTCCTACGTCCGCAACACGCCGATCCTCGTGACCCGGCTCGAGGCTGCGGATGGCAGCGCGGTCGAAATCACCGACTTCTGTCCCCGGTTCGAGCGTTCGGGCAGGATGTATCGCCCTGTCGCCTATGCGCGCACGGTGAGGCCGGTGGCAGGAGCGCCGCGGCTCAAGGTCATCATGCGCCCGCTGCGTGGCTATGGCGCCCGCGAGGCGGGCACCGTGCGCGGCACCAATCACGTTCGCTTCCTCGGGGGCGGCGAGGGCCTGCGCCTGTCGACCGATGCGCCGGTCGGTTACGTGCTGGAGGGGCGGGCGTACCGTGTCGAGAGCGACCAGCATTTCTTCCTCGGTCCCGACGAGCCGTTCGAGGGGAACTTGCGCGCGGAAATCCGCCGCATGGAGGAACAGACGCGCAAGTACTGGCAGCTGTGGGTGCGCGGGCTGGCGATCCCGCTCGAATGGCAGGACGAGGTGATCCGCTGCGCGATCACGCTGAAGCTCTGCCAGCACGAGGAGACCGGCGCGATCGTCGCGGCGTTGACCACCTCGATCCCGGAAGCGCCGGGCAGCCAGCGCAACTGGGATTACCGCTACTGCTGGATTCGCGACAGCTACTACACCGTGCAGGCGTTGAACCGCCTGGGCGCGCTCGATGTGCTCGAAAGATACCTCGGCTTCCTGCGCAACGTGGTCGACAACGCGCCCGACGGCGACATCCAGCCGCTTTATTCGGTGATGGGCGAGGGGCGGCTCGACGAATTCGTCGCCGAAAGCCTCGCCGGCTATCGTGGCATGGGTCCGGTTCGCGTCGGCAACGCCGCCTACCTCCAGCGCCAGTACGACTGCTATGGCCAGATCGTGCTCCCCAGCACGCAGGCCTATTTCGACCGCCGATTGCTGCGGATGTCCGACGCGGGGGATTTCGCGAGCCTCGAGCAGGTGGGCGAGATGGCCTGGGCGATGCACGACCGGCCCGATGCCGGCCTGTGGGAGTTTCGCACCCGGACGGAGGTGCACACGTACTCCGCCGTGATGAGCTGGGCCGCGTGCCAGCGCCTGGCGAATATCGCGGCCGAGCTCGACAAGCCCGACCGCCACGCGCTGTGGACAGGCCGTGCCGACGCGATTCGCGCCCGGATCGAGGAGTGCGCCTGGGTCGACGACGAGAACGGCGGCCACTACAAGGCGAGCTTCGAAAGCGACTATCTCGACGCCAGCCTGCTGCAGCTTGCCGAAGTGCGCTACATCGCCGCGGACGACCCACGCTTTCAGTCCACCTTGCGTGCGGTGGAGGCCGAGCTGCGCCGCGGCGAGCATATGTTGCGCTACGCTGCGGAGGACGACTTCGGAGCACCCGAGACGGCATTCAACGTCTGCACCTTCTGGCTCATCGAAGCGCTCCATCTGGCGAAACGCGATGCGGAAGCGCGCGGACTGTTCGAGAAGATGCTCGGCCGGACCGCGGCCTCGGGCCTCCTCTCGGAGGACATGGACTTCGAGACCGGCGAGCTGTGGGGAAACTTTCCCCAGACATACTCGCTGGTCGGGGTAATCAACTGCGCGGTGCTGTTGTCCAGGAGTTGGAACACGATCCGATGAACGCCCGATGAGCCGTCTCGTGGTTGTCTCCAACCGTGTCGCCAACCCGACGGCACGGGGTGCCCCCGGGGCGCAGGGCGGGCTGTCCGGAGCGCTCAACGCGGCCTTGAAGGAGACCGGCGGCCTGTGGTTCGGCTGGTCGGGCGAAGAGGCCGAGGAGCCGGCCGGCGAGCCCGTCGTCGGCACTTACGACGGCGTCACCATGGCGACCATCGACCTCACCCCGCAGGATGTCGCCGAATACTACTTCGGATACGCGAACTCGACGCTGTGGCCGCTGTTTCACTACCGCCTCGATCTGACCGAGTACGAGCGGCACACCGCAATCGGCTATGAGCGGGTGAACGAACTGTTCGCCGCCAGCCTCGCCCCGCTGATCGGCGGGGAGGACATGGTGTGGGTCCACGATTACCACCTGCTGCCGTTGGGAAGCGGGCTGCGTGCCCGCGGGTGCCGCAACCGGATCGGCTTCTTTCTCCATATCCCCTGGCCACCGACGCGGCTGTTCGTCTCGCTCCCGTACCACGAGCGGCTGGTCCGGTCGCTGCTTGCCTACGACGTGGTCGGGTTCCAGACCGCCGAATGGCTCGACAGCTTCCTGCATTACTGCGTCAAGGAACTGGGTGCCGAGGTGGACGAGGCCACGGGCAGGGTTACGCACGACGGTCGCACGACGATCGCGCGCGCTTACCCGATCGGCATCGACTTCGATCACTTCACCGCGCAGGGGCAGACCGGCATCGCGCGTCAGACCTCGCAGCGGGTCCTCTCGAGCACACGCTATCGCACGGCGATGATCGGGGTGGACCGCCTCGATTATTCCAAAGGTCTCCCCGAGCGGCTCGACGGGATCAGCCGCTTCTTCGACACCTATCCGGACCGGGTGCGCGACCTCGTGTTCATCCAGATCGCCCCGCCGAGCAGGGGGGACATCGGCAGCTACCAGCAGATCCGCGCCTTGCTCGAGCAGAAGGCCGGCCAGATCAATGGCGCCAACAGCAGCATCGACCTCGTCCCCTTGCGATACGTCAACCAGGGGCACACCGCCGCGGAACTGTTCGGGGTGTACCGCGCCTGCAAGATCGGGCTGGTCACGCCGCTCCGCGACGGGATGAACCTCGTTGCCAAGGAATACATCGCGGCACAGGACCCCGATGATCCCGGAGCGCTGATCCTCAGCCGTTTCGCCGGAGCCGCCCATCAGCTGAGCCAGGCGCTGCTGGTCAATCCGCACAGCCCCGACGACCTTGCCCACAACATCAGGATTGCGCTGGACATGCCGCTCGACGAGCGCAAGGCGCGGTGGCAGCCGATGTTCGAGTGCGTGCGCGACGAGAACGTTCAACGCTGGACGGAGAAGTTCCTGGGCGATCTCTCTGGCGGTTAGACGGCTTCCTTGCGCCGCGCCTTCTTGCGCTCGTGCGGGTCGAGGATCGCCTTCCGCAGCCGGATGCTCTTGGGCGTCACCTCGACCATCTCGTCGTCGTCGATATAGGCGATCGCCTGTTCGAGCGTCATGATCCGCGGCGGGGTGAGGCGGATGGCGTCGTCCTTGCCGGTCGAGCGGAAGTTGGTCAGCTGCTTGGACTTGAGCGGGTTGACCTCGAGATCCTCGGGCTTGGCGTTCTCGCCGATGATCATTCCTTCGTAGAGCTTCGTCTGCGGCCCCAGGAACAACACGCCGCGCTCCTCGAGGCTGTTCAGTGCGTAGCCGACCGCCTCGCCGGTGGCGTTCGAGATCAGCACGCCGTTCTGCCGTCCCTCGATCGGGCCCTTCCATGCGCCGTACTTTTCGAACAAGCGGTTCATGATGCCGGTGCCGCGCGTGTCGGAGAGGAACTCGCCGTGGTAGCCGATCAGGCCGCGGCTCGGGGCGCTGAAGGTGATGCGGGTCTTGCCCGCGCCGGACGGCCGCATCTCGGTGAGCTCGGCCTTGCGGCGCTGCATCTTCTCCACGACCGTGCCCGAGTGCTCGTCGTCGACGTCGATCACGACGGTCTCGTAAGGCTCGGTGCGTTGGCCGTGCTCGTCCGCGCGCAGCAGCACGCGCGGGCGGCTGATGCCGAGCTCGAAGCCTTCGCGGCGCATCGTCTCGATGAGTACCCCCAGTTGCAGCTCGCCGCGGCCGGCGACCTCGAAGCTGTCCTTGTCGGCGCTCTCGGTCACGCGGATGGCGACGTTGGTCTCGGCTTCGCGCAGCAGGCGATCGCGGATCATCCGGCTGGTCACCTTGTCGCCCTCGCGCCCGGCGAGCGGGCTGTCGTTGACCGCGAAGCGCATCGACAGCGTCGGCGGATCGATCGGCTGCGCGGCGAGCGGCTCGGCGACCTCGGGGCTGGCGATGGTGTTGGCGACCGTCGCTTTCTCGAGGCCCGCCAGCGCGACGATGTCGCCCGCGCTGGCGCTCTCGACCGGCACCCGCTCGAGCCCGCGATAGGCGAGCAGCTTGGTCGCGCGGCCGGTTTCCATGACGTTGCCGTCCATGTCCAATGCGCGGATCGGGTCGTTGACGCGGATCGACCCGGAATGGACCCGGCCGGTGAGCACGCGGCCCATGAAGTTGTCGCGGTCGAGCAGGGTGGCGAGGAAGGTGAACGGGCCGCCGTCGTCGACTTGCGGGGCGGGGACGTGGTCGACGATCTTCTGGAACAGCGGGGTCAGGGTGCCTTCGCGGCGGTCCGGGTCTTCGCTGGCGTAGCCGTTGCGGCCCGAGGCGTAGAGCACCGGGAAATCGAGCTGCTCGTCCGACGCGTCGAGGCTGACGAACAGGTCGAATACCTCGTCGAGCACTTCCTGGATGCGCTCGTCGGGTCGGTCGACCTTGTTGACGACGACGATCGGCCTGAGGCCCAGCGCGAGCGCCTTGCCGGTGACGAACTTGGTCTGCGGCATCGCCCCTTCGGAGCTGTCGACCAGCAGGATCACGCCATCGACCATCGAGAGGATGCGCTCGACCTCGGCGCCGAAATCGGCGTGGCCGGGGGTATCGACGATGTTGATCCGGACGTGCTCCGCGCTGTCCTCCGGTGCCCACTCGACCGAGGTCGGCTTGGCCAGGATGGTGATTCCGCGTTCCTTCTCCAGGTCATTGGAGTCCATGGCTCTTTCCTCCACGCGCTGGTTCTCGCGGAAAGTGCCGGACTGGCGGAACAGCTGGTCGACGAGCGTGGTCTTGCCATGGTCGACGTGGGCGATGATCGCCACGTTGCGCAGGTTCATTCTGGGTCTCTTGGCCAAAGGGATGGCATCGGGCGCGGCGGGGGGCCCGCGCGAAGTGGCGCGCCCCTAGCCGAAGCCGCCGGCCGCGGCAAGCGCCCGGCGCGCTGTGCCCTCCGCGCCACAGGTCGACGGACAAGCGAACCGCCTCGACGAGCGGGGTTGAGCGCCACATCGATGCAACATATTGACTCCACTGTCAGCTAGGGCCGCACCCGCGCGCGAACGCGCGCCGCGGGAAACGCCCGTTTGGACGAGGACCTGATAATCCCCATGAGCAAGATCTCCGCCGGTTTCGCCGGACACGCCCGTTTCGCCCTGCTCGCCGGCGCCGCCGTGCTGGCCTTTCCCGGGATCGCGCAAGCGCAGGACAGCGACGCGCAGGATGCGCAGGCCGCGGTGGACAGCGACGGCGACAATGTCGACGATGCGTCCGATTCGAACACCGGCAACGAGATCATCGTCACCGCCACCAAGCGCGAGCAGACGCTGCAGGAGACCCCGGTGGCGGTCAGCGTGACCACCGCCGAGACGATCGAGCGCGCGCAGATCCGCGATGTCGCCGACCTCGCCTCGGTCGTCCCCAGCCTGCGCGTCAGCCAGAGCCAGAGCCAGTTCGCGACGACCTATTCGATCCGCGGGTTCGGCACGAGCGGCAACAACATCGGTCTCGAGCCGTCGGTCGCGATGTTCGTCGACGGCGTCTACCGCAGCCGCGCGATCGCGCAGATCAGCGATCTGCCCGATATCCAGCGCGTCGAGGTGCTGCGCGGCCCCCAGTCGACGCTGTTCGGCAAGAACGCCTCGGCCGGCGTGATCTCGATCGTCACCAAGGCGCCCGCGTTCGATTTCGGCGGGATGGTCGAGGCCAGCTACGGCAACTACGACGCGATGGTGGTGAAGGGTTACCTGACCGGGCCGATCACCGACACCATCGCGGCGAGCTTCGCTGCCGGCATCAACAAGCGCGATGGCTATGTCACCAACCTGTTCAACGGCGACGACGTCAACAACCGCGACCGCTGGTTCACCCGCGGCCAGCTGCTATTCGAGCCGAGCGACAGCTTCAAGTTCCGCCTGATCGGCGACTACGACAAGATCGAGGAGAAGTGCTGCGCGGCGTTCAACCTGCAGCGCTCGCCGTTCGGCTTCACCAATGCGGTCGAAGCCGTCGGAGGCCGAATCAACGACTTCCGCGGGGTGCCGGAAGCGGACGTGATCTATTCCGACGTCGTGCCGTTCAGCAACGTGCGCAACTGGGGCGTGTCGGGCCAGGGCGACCTCGAACTCGGCGCGGTCACGCTGACCTCGATTACCGCCTACCGCGACACCAAGCTCGATGCCGATCAGGACGTCGACTTCACCAGCGCGCGGCTGGCGAGGGGCGCGAACGTGGGCCAGGCCCGCATCGACACGTTCACCCAGGAACTGCGGCTGGCGTCCGATTTCGATGGCCCGCTGAACTTCCTCGTGGGCGGCTACTACTTCAAGGAGCAGGCCGACACCGCGGACCAGATCGTCTACGGTCAGAACTTCCGCGGCTATGTCGACCTGCTGATCCGCCAGCTTTCGAACAACACCTCGAACGCCGCGGCGGTCGAGGCCGGGCTGACCCAGGCGACGGGCACGAATTACATCGGGCGGCTGTTCCAGCCAGGCCAGGGCTTCTTCAACGAGATGCGCCAGGACAACGAGGCCTACTCGCTGTTCGGCAACGTCGATTTCGACATCACCGAGGGCGTGACGCTGACGCTCGGCGCGAACTACACGCACGACGCCAAGGATGTGATGACGAACTCGGTCAGCACCGACCTGTTCTCGGGCATCGATCTGACCACGGCGGGCCGCAGCATCCTGTTCCAGCAGGCGGTCGCGACAACCGTCGGCGGGGCGCTTGGCCTGCCCGCCGGGACGCTCGCGACCTCGGCCCAGATCGGCGCGTTCGCGGCCGCGCAGCCGGCGATCTTCGCGCAGATTCAGGCGGGCGCGACCGCCTTCGCGGCGGCCAATGCCACGGTCACGCCGCAGCAGGCGGCGACCGACGCGAACCCGGCGACCACCAGCGGCAATCCCTTCCTGCCGCTGCGTCCGCTGCAGTTCCTGCCGCCGTTCCAGAACTGCCCGAACGCGGTCGAAAGCTGCCGCACGCGCGATGGCGACTGGAGCTGGACCGCGCGCCTGGCGGCGGAGATTACCCCGACGCTCAACTCGTACATCAGCTGGTCGACCGGCTACAAGGCGCCGAGCTTCAACCTCTCGCGCGACAGCCGCCCCACCGCGATCGACCGGCAGACGCTGATCACGCAAGGGATCGCGGTGACCAATCTCGGCGCCGGTTCGCGCTTTGCCGCGGCGGAGAATTCGGAAGTCTACGAGCTCGGCCTCAAGGGGAACTGGGGGCTCGCCGCGGCCAACCTCACCTTCTTCAAGCAGTCGATCAAGAACTTCCAGACCAACGTGTTCACCGGCACCGGCTTCTTCCTCGGCAACGCCGAAAAGCAGTCGACCTTCGGTGTCGAATTCGACGGCTACGTCCGCCCGACCGACGAGCTGACGTTCAACCTGGCGATGACTTACCTCGATCCGAAGTACGACAGCTACACCAACTCGGCGTTCGGCGACGTGTCGGGGTTTGAGATCGTCACCATCCCCAAGCTGTCGGCGGTGTTCGGCGCGCAGTACGATCGCGAGCTCGGCAACGGCGACAACCTGATCGCCCGCGCGGACTTCAGCTACCAGGCGCCGGTCCAGGTGGCCGAGGGCCTGACCCGCTTCGGCAGCATCGCCGCGAACCTCGCGGCGGCGCGCCCGTTCCGCAGCGAGGTGCACGACCTCAACGCCTCGCTCACTTATGCGATGGAGATGGGGCTCGAGCTGTCGGTGTGGGGCCGCAACCTGCTCGACGACCGCAACATCACCGGCATCTTCGATTCGACGGCGCAGGACGGATCGGTGTCGGGCTACACCAACACCCCCCGCACCTACGGCGTCAGCGCGCGCTTCCGGTTCTAGACTGTCGCGTCGTTGCAGAAACAGACAAAGGGCTCCGTTCGCGGAGCCCTTTTTTGTTGCGCCCGCTGCAGGCGTGTGATTCCTGTGGCGGACTATCGAGACAGGGGGATACTATGACAAACTACGGCGGTTTCTGGATTCGCGTCGGCGCTTACCTCATCGACGCGATCATCCTGGGCGTGGTCGGCGGTGTGCTCGGGCTGGTGCTCGGGGTGGGCTTTCTGGCCGGAACCGGCGCCGGGGTCGACGAAGAGAGCGCGATGGCGGGCAGTCAGTTGCTGGTCAACCTCATCAGCATCGTGCTCGGCTGGCTCTACTTCGCGGTCATGGAAAGCTCGGAAAAGCAGGCGACCCTCGGCAAGATGGCGCTGGGCCTGACCGTGACCGATCTGGACGGCGGGCGCATCGGCTTCGGCCGCGCCACCGGGCGCTATTTCGCCAAGTGGATCTCGGCGGTCATCCTGCTGATCGGCTTCATCATGGTCGCGTTCACCGAGCGCAAGCAGGGCCTGCACGACATCATCGCCAGCACGCTGGTGCTGAAAGCCCGCCCGGGCGAGGCGCACACGAACGCGGAAGTGTTCTCGTAAGATCGCTCGAGCGGCCGGCACGG
>JBHWTG010000192.1:0-5532 GCA_043427735.1 Tsuneonella sp.
GCCGACGGCGACTGGCGCGATTACATGGAGCTGCTCGCCAACGAGGAAGGGGGGCCGCCGGTCAAGCTGCGCACAACCGTCATCGAAGAGCATCCGCGCACGATCGTCACCTTCAACACCTCGCCCGACATCGGCTTCGACCGCTCGATCAATGCCTACCGCGGGTGCGAGCACGGCTGCATCTACTGCTTCGCCCGGCCGACGCACGCCTTCCACGACCTGTCCCCCGGGCTCGATTTCGAAACGCGGCTGTTCGCCAAGCCGGGCGCCGCGCGGTTGCTGCGCGAAACGCTCGCCAAGCCCGGCTACCGGCCGCGGCCGATCGCGATGGGCACAAATACCGACCCCTACCAGCCGATCGAGCGGCGCTATCGCATCACCCGCCAGGTGCTCGAGGTATGCCTCGAGGCGCACCACCCGGTGACCATCACCACCAAGTCCGACCGGGTGCTGGACGATCTCGGCCTGCTCGCGGAGATGGCGCGGCTGCGGCTGGTGGCGGTGTGCGTGTCGGTCACCAGTCTCGACCCGAATCTGTCGGCCAAGCTCGAACCGCGCGCAGCAACGCCGGCCAAGCGGTTGGCGACGCTGGGAAAACTTGTCGAGGCCGGTGTCCCGGCGCACTGCGCGGTGGCGCCGGTCATCCCCGCCATCACCGACGAGTTCATGGAGGAGATCGTCGGCCGGGCGGCCGCACTCGGGGTGCGCTCGGCGGGATGGATCCCGCTGCGCCTGCCGCACGAGGTCGCCCCGCTGTTCCGCGAATGGCTGTCGGTTCACTTCCCCGAACGCGGCGACAAGGTGATGAGCATCGTCCGCTCGATCCGCGCCAGGGACGGTCGGGGCCGGGACAACGACCCGGCGTTCTTCACCCGGCTGAAGCCCACCGGCGTATGGGCCGACCTGTTCCGCGCCCGCTTCGCGCTCGCCCGCAAGCGCGCCGGCATCGGCAAGGAGCGGTTCGAGCTCGACTGCACGCACTTCCGCCCGCCGGAAGCGGGCGGACAGCTGCGGCTGCTCTAACGGCCGGCGGCGCGCCAGCATCCTTCGACAAGCTCAGGATGAGCGGGGTAAGAGGTCAGGGGACAAGACGACAAGTATGAGGATTACAGCACCCCAGCACCACCCCGCTCGTCCTGAGCCTGTCGAAGGACGCTTCACCAACGGGAGATCGAAGCGGTGACCTTCTGGAGTTACCTTCTCCGCTGCTCGGACGGCTCGTATTACGCCGGCCACACCGACGATATCGACCAGCGGATGGCTCAACACACCACCGGTGCGCTCGGTGGGTACACTGCCCGCCGTCGCCCGGTCGAGCTCGTCTGGTCGGACCGTTTCATGTCTCGCGACGATGCCTTTGCCGCCGAGCGCAAGCTCAAGGGCTGGAGCCGCGCGAAAAAGGAGGCCCTGATCGCCGGCGACTGGGAACTGGTCCGGGCTTTGGCTCGCAACCGCCAGAGTGCGGTGCACGGACCGTGCGTGGCGCGGCATCCTTCGGAAGCGAAGCTGTCGCGGAGCGACACCGGCTCAGGATGAGCGGTGTAAGCAGTGAGCGGAAAGCCGGAGCGGGAGAGGAATAAGTAGCGACGCGCTTAACCCCGCTCGTCCTGAGCTTGTCGAAGGACGCTGCACCAACGAGGCGCTTGGCCCCGAGCGGATCATCACACAGCGGTGAGAAACGCGTCCTCGTCGAGCGCCATCATGGCCTCGGCGCCGGCCTCGATCTTGCGCCGCAGGGCGCCGCAATCGGGGCCGTGGCGCTCGAAGAAATAGCGCGCGGTGGTCAGCTTGGCCCGGTAGAACGCCGTGTCCCCCGCGCCCTCGGCGAGCCGTGCGGCCGCGACCCGGGCCATTCTGAGCCACATCCACCCCAGGCTGACGATGCCCATGATCGTCATGTAGTGATGCGCGCCGGCGCCGAGATTGTTCGGGTTGGCCATCGCGTTCTGCATGAACCACATCGTCGCGGCCTTCTGCTCGCCCACCGCCTTCGCCAGCGCCTGGCCAAGCGGGGCGAGCTCGCCCTCGGCGGCCGCGGCCTCGGCATCGACCGCGGCGAAGAACGCCTGGATCGCCGCGCCGCCCTTGGCCGCGAGCTTGCGGCCGCACAAGTCCATCGCCTGGATGCCGTTGGTGCCCTCGTAGATCTGCGCGATCCGCGCATCGCGCACGAATTGCTCCATGCCCCATTCGGCGATGTAGCCGTGGCCGCCGAACACCTGCTGCATGTTGACCGCGGTTTCGAACCCCTTGTCGGTGCCGTAGCCCTTGATCACCGGGGTCAGCAGCCCGAGCAGGTCGTCGGCCTTGGCGCGCTCCTCGGGGTCCTGCGCCTTGTGCGCGAGGTCCACCTGCAGCGCGGCGTAGAGGTACAGCGCGCGCATCCCCTCGGTGAACGCCTTGGCGTCCATCAGCATCCGCCGTACGTCGGGGTGGACGAGGATCGGGTCGGCCTTCTGATCGGGTTCGGCCGGGCCGGTCAGCGCACGCCCCTGCCGCCGCTCGCGCGCGTAGGCGACCGCGTTCTGGTAAGCCCCCTCGGCCTGGGCCAGCCCCTGGATGCCGACTCCGAGGCGCGCCGCGTTCATCATCACGAACATCGCGGCCAAACCCTTCATCTCCTCGCCGACCAGCCAGCCTTTCGCGCCGTCGTAGTTCATCACGCACGTCGAGTTGCCGTGAATGCCCATCTTGTGCTCGATCGAGCCGCACTGGACCGCGTTCCGCTCCCCGAGCGAGCCGTCGTCGTTCACCAGCACCTTGGGCACCACGAACAGGCTGATACCCTTGCTGCTGTCGGGCGCGCCCGGGGTCTTGGCGAGCACCAGGTGGACGATGTTCTCGGTGAGGTCGTGCTCGCCGGCGGAGATGAAGATCTTGGTGCCGGTGATGGCGTAGCTGCCATCGGCCTGCGGCTCGGCCTTGGTGCGGATGAGGCCGAGGTCGGTGCCGCACTGCGGCTCGGTGAGGTTCATCGTCCCGAGCCACTTGTTGGCGATCATGTTGGGGACGTAGCGCGCCTTCAACTCGTCGCTGCCGAAGGCGAGCAACGCGCTGACCGCGCCGTTGGTGAGGCCCGGGTACATGCCGAACGAGTGATTGGCGGTCGAGACGAACTCCTCGAGCACGAAGCCGAGCACGTGCGGCATGTCCTGCCCGCCGAACTCGGCCGGCATCGACAGCGTCGACCAGCCGGCCTCGACATACTGGTCGAACGCGGCCTTGAAGCCCGTCGGGGTGGTCACCGATCCGTCCGGATGGCGGGTGCAGCCTTCGCGGTCGCCGACCTGGTTGAGCGGCTGGAGGACTTCGGCGGCGAACTTGCCGCTTTCGTCGATCACGGTGTCGATCAGATCGGCGGTCGCGCTCTCGAAACCCGGGCGGTTGCCGTAGGCGGGCAGATCGAGCACTTCGTTGACGACGAACTTCGTGTCGCGGGTGGGCGCGGCGTAGGTCGGCATTGTCGTTCCTCGTTAGGTCTCGTCGATGACGCGTTCGACGTGCGCCACGAACTCGGTCAGGTCGGCGATCGCGGAATCGATGTCCGCGCGCTGGCGCTTGAGCTTGGCGATGTGCTCGCGGCATTTGGCGATGGTGAAGCGGCGCTGCTCGACCCGGTTGTCGCCCAGATCGTACAGGTCGATCATCTCGCGGATATCGCCGAGGCTGAAGCCGACGTTCTTGGCGCGCATGATCCACGCCAGCCGTGCCCGGTCGCGCTTGGAATAAATCCGCGCCAGGCCCACGCGGCGCGGCGCGATCAGTCCCTCGTCCTCGTAGAAGCGCAGGGCGCGCGCGGTGCAGCCGAACTCCTCGGTCAGGTCGGAGATCGAGAACTGCTCGCGCTCGAGATGGTCGGGGCGGTCGATATGCGCGCCCTGATGCGCTGGGTCGGGCGTGCGGGCGGGTGCGGCCATGTCCGCGGAATACCCGACCTTACGTTTGCGTCAAGTCTTGACGGGGCGGAGAGTGTTTTCCGCCAGCTCGCGATAGAAGCAGGTGGCCGCGCCGGTGTGGCAGGCCGGGCCGGCGGGGGCGCACACCAGCACCAGAGCGTCCTGGTCGCAGTCGACCAGAATGCGCTCGACCTTGAGCACGTGGCCCGAGGTCTCGCCCTTCTTCCACAGCCGCCCGCGCGAGCGAGAATGGAAGTGCGCGTAGCCGGTAGCCCGCGTCGCCGCGAGCGCCTCGGCATCCATGAACGCGACCATCAGCACCGCGTTGCTCGCGCGGTCGATTGCGACCGCGGTGAGCAGCCCGCGGTCGTCGAAGCGCGGCGCGAACGGGGTATCCGGAAGTTCGGAAGATTCAATCTTTTGTTGCATGGCCGCCACAGATGTTCGCCAAAATCGCCGCGCGCGCAAGATGTCGCTTTGATGAACCGCGGTTCGATGAGACACCACCCTCCGCAGACCGCGAGGCCTGCGAACCGGAACGCCGGTGCCGCCAGAGCGCCAGGTTCAGGGACCAGCCGAGGGAAGCAACGCGCCACCGCGCGACTCCGCCCGGCAGACGATGAGGGATCGGATCCCGGTTGCCGAAGGGGGTTCGGCGGCTGATGATCCAAAGCATTTCGTCACGGTACGCCCGGGGTTCGCGCCCCGGGCGTTTCGTTTGCTGGCGCAGCGCCCTCGGCCTCGTCCAGCACCCGCGCGAAGCACGCGACGATCACTTTGGCCGCGCCGGCGCGCTTCAGCAGCCGCACACAGGCGTCGCTCGTCGCCCCGCTCGTCAGAACGTCGTCGACGAGGATCACCGGCGCGCCCGCGATCGCGGCCGCACGCCGCGGATCGACCGCGAGGGTCCCGGCCAGCGCGCGCGCTCGAGCCCGTCGCCCGAGCCCGCCGAGCATCGGGGTCCGCCGCGTGCGGACGAGGGCGTCGACCTGCAGCCTCGCGCCGGTCAGCGCCGCCAGCTCGCGTGCGAGCAGCGCCGCCTGGTTGAACCCGCGCGCCCACAGCCGCCAGCGATGGAGCGGAACCGGCACGACCAGCCACTCGCCCCAGTCACCGGTCCCCAGCCGCGGCAGGCGCGCGGCGATCAGCCGGGCGAGCATCGGCGCCAGCGCGATCCGGCGGCCGTGTTTGAACGCCAGCACCAGCTTGCGCGAACCCTCGCCGTAGAGAGTGCCGGCGGCGATCCCGTCGTGGTGCGGCGGATGCGCGAGGCACGGCGCGCAGATGGCGCCCGCACCCACCTGACCCGACTCGAACGGGCGCTGGCACCTGGCGCAGGCCGGCTCGCCGGGGATGCGCAGCTCGCTCCAGCACGCGCCGCACAGCCCGCTCTGCGCGCCGATCGCCGCCCCGCACAACGGGCAGCGCGGGGGGTAGATCAGATCGACGATCGGTGCGATCCCTTCGCGCACCACGCTCGCCACGCTCACGCTTGCCTCTCCGCCGCGAGTCGCGCAGGGCCCGCGCGATGATGCCGGACCGCCCGCCGCCGGAGATTTTCAGCGCTCGCCGCAAGTCCGCCCGCGCCGCCCGCGCGAGGGCGCTGCAAGCGCGCGAAGGCGCCGCGGGCTAGAAG
>JBHWTG010000193.1:0-7638 GCA_043427735.1 Tsuneonella sp.
ATCTGAACAGGCGGAAGTGCGGATCGGGCCGAATCACGCGGTTCTGGTCGAGCAGGGTCAGCTTGCCCTGCTGCTCGAGCACCCGCTGGATCACGAACATCACGTCCGGCCGGCCGGCGTCGTACTCGTCGAACACCAGCGCCACCGGGTGCTGCAGCGCCCAGGGCAGCAGGCCTTCGCGGAACTCGGTCACCTGCAGCCCGTCGCGCAGGACGATCGCATCGCGGCCGACGAGGTCGATGCGGCTGATGTGCGCGTCGAGATTGATGCGGATGCACGGCCAGTTGAGCCGCGCGGCGACCTGCTCAATATGGGTCGACTTGCCGGTCCCGTGATAGCCCTGCACCATCACCCGGCGGTTGTGCGCGAAGCCGGCGAGGATCGCGAGCGTGGTGTCCGGATCGAATACGTAGCTCTCGTCGATGTCGGGCACCCGCGCGTCCGCACGGGAGAACGCCGGAATCGTCCAGTCGACGTGGACCCCGAACACCTCGCGCGCGCTCACCTCGGTATCGGGGGCGGCGAGCAGGGTGCGCTGGGCGGCTTCGAGGTGATCGGTCATGTCGTTCATCGCCGGCGCACGCCTAGACGCGATGGGGGCGGCCCCGCAAGCATCCTTGCGAGCAACTCGTCCTGCCACGATATCGGCGCAGCCATGCCGCTGCCCTCTCCCGCCGACATTCTCCGACGCCGGCTCGTCGCCCGCGTCCGCGCGGTGTTCAACGATACCGCGAACGGCCAGGCGCCGGTTCCGATATCCGACGATGCGCTGTTCGAACGCGACTCGCCGATCCGCATGGTTCACGCCGACGTCGTGGCGATGACGGTGGGCGGAATCCGCTCGCTGCTGCTGCAGATGCTCCATCCGCACGCGCTGCAGGGGGTGCTCGACCATTCGAACTTCCGCGCCGACATGCACGGCCGGCTGCGGCGCACGGCGCGGTTCATCGCGGTGACGACCTTCGGCCAGCGCGAGGCCGCGATGGCCGCGATCGAGCGAGTCAACCGGATCCACCGGCAAGTGAGCGGAACCCTGCCCGACGGCAGCCCGTACGCTGCGACCAGCCCGCGCACGCTCGCCTGGGTCCACGTGGCCGAGGCGACCAGCTTCCTCGAAGCCTATCTCGCCTACGTCCGGCCATCGATGCCGCGCGCGGAGCAGGACGAGTACTTCCGCCAGTTCGCGCTGATCGCGCGCGGGCTGGGCGCTGACCCCGTGCCCGAGACTCGCGCTCAGGCCGAAATGCTGCTGGCCGAACTGCGCGGCGAGCTCGCGACCAGCGAGGCCGCGCGCGAGGTGGCCCGGCTCGTCCTGTCGCAGCGGCCCGAGGGTGCGCCGGCGGCGCTCCAGCGCGCCCTCGGAACGGCGGCGATCGACTTGCTGCCGGCCTACGCGCGCACCATGCTCGGGCTGCCGCGCCCGTCGGCCAACGCCCTGCCCGCGCGGGTCGCCACACGGACGATGTCGGAGACGCTGCGCTGGGCCTTCCGGCAGCGTTAGAGTCCGGCCTCAGGCGAGCTTGGGCGGCAGCTTGAAGATCGATACGAACCGCAAGCCGAGATCGCGATTGCCCTCGATCGCCAGGTCCGTGTCGCGCTCGAGATCGGCCCACGGCACCCCGGCGTAGATGCCGGCGGCAATCGTCGCGGCGTCGGAGGCGCGGAACACCGCGTCGGCCTGCCTCACCGGCGCGCGGCGGATCGGCAGCTCGCGCATCGTCGGTTCGACGAGGAACTGGTCCTCGCCGACCGCGAAGCCGAAGGTCCGCCGCGCGAACTGCGCGAGGCGCGCGTGCGGGACCATCGTGCGCAAGCTCAGCATCAGCGACACGGGCGAGAGCGGAAGGGTGGGATCGTGCGCACTCGATTGCGCGGCCCACCGCCCGGCCTCCTGGATCAGCGGCTCGGCTGCGTACCCCCAGGCAGTCAGCTCATAGACCTGCGCGCGCCCGGGCGGGGGAAGCTGGCGGCGCACGATGACCCCGCCCTTCTCGAGCGACGCGAGCCGTTCGGTCAGCGTTTTGGCGCTGATCCCCGGCAGACTCGCGCGCAGATCCGAGAACCGCCGGGCGCCGAGCATGAGCTCGCGAATGATCAGCAGGGTCCAGCGTTCGCCGAGCAGCTCCATCGCGAAGGCGGTGCCGCAGGCGTCGTCGTACCACCGGCCATGGACCCGCTCAGAGGCTTCTGTTTCTTTTTGTAACTTCATTGTTGCAACATGTAACCAGTTCGTGCATCGGTTTCAAGTGCGATTCGGCGGGCCGAAAAAGCTCGTGCCGGTCCAGGGCTCCAAGGGCGCGGCACCGCGCCCGGGAGCCAGCGGCGAACCGCCTGTGAGGAGACGGCGATGGCGTATCTCGACGGTTTCGTGATCCCGGTGAGCACCAGCGGCAGGCACGCCTTTGTCGCGCACGCCGAGAAGATGGATGCCCACTTCCTGAAGCACGGCGCCCGCCGCGTGGTCGAAGCCTGGGGGGTGGACCTGCCACCGGGGGAGACCACCGATTTCCACGGCGCGGTCGCCGCCCGCGAGGGCGAGACGGGGGCGTTCGCGTGGATCGAATGGCCCGACAAGGCGACCCGCGATACCGCGATGAAAGCGCTCGAGGCCGACGAGGCGATGATGGCCGAGCCGATGCCGTTCGACGGCAAGCGGATGATCTTCGGCGGGTTCGAGCCGATCGTTCGCCACGGGTCGCCCTCGCGCGGCGACTATGTGCAGGGATTCATCGTCCCGGTGCCCGAAGACCGGAAGAGCGCCTACTTCAAGATGGTCGACGAGGCGTGGGGCATGTTCCAGGGCTACGGCGCGACGAGCCTGGTCGAAGCCTGGGGAGACGATGTTCCGCAAGGCGAGCTGACCGACTTCTATCGCGCGGTGAAGGCGCAGCCTGACGAGCAGGTCGTATTCAGTTTCATGACCTGGCCGAGCCGGGAGGCCTGCGACGCGGCGGGGGAGAAGATGCGGAACGATCCGGACATGAAGATGCCCGAGAGCATGCCGTTCGACGGCAAGCGAATGGTGTGGGGCGGGTTCGAGCCCGTGTTGGAACTGGGAGAAGCATAATGGGCGAGCAGCATGGCGACTTCGTGTGGTACGAGCTGATGACCACCGATGCCGACGCGGCGCAGGCATTCTATGCGGCGCTGATCGGGTGGGATTTCGCGGACGGCCCGCACGACCATATCGATTACCGCACGTTCACCGCCCGGGGGGGCTCGCAGATCGGCGGCGTGCTGGCGCTGACGGTCGAAATGCAGGCCCGGCGCGCGCGCCCGGCGTGGGTGGGCTAAATCCGGGTCGACGATGTTCCCGTGGCACTCGCGGCGATCCGCGAGCGCGGCGGCAGCGTGACGATGGAGGGCGGCGAAATCCCCGGAGTCGGCCCGTTCGCGATGGTCGCCGATCCGCAAGGGGCCATGTTCTACATCGTCGACGACCGCTCGGGCGGGGCGGGCTCGGCTTTCTCCAAGTATGCCCCCAAGCCCGGACATTGCGCGTGGAACGAGCTCGCGACCTCCGATCCCGAGGGCGCCAAGGCGTTCTACGGCGACCTGTTCGGCTGGGCCAAGAGCGGCGAGATGGATATGGGGCCGGTGGGCAAGTACGAGTTCCTGACCAAGGACGACTACGGCCTGGGCGCGGTGATGCCGCGGACGCCGGAAGTGCCCGTCTCGGCATGGACCTTCTACTTCCGGGTGCCCGAGATCGATGCCGCGGCCCGCGCGATACCCGCGGCCGGTGGCAGCGTGATCCAGGAGCCGATCGAGATACCGGGCGGCGACTATGCGCTGGTCGCAACCGATCCGCAGGGCGCGGCGTTCGGCCTCGTCGGCGCGCGCGGAAACTGAGGAGGACGGCAATGGCCAAGAACACGATCTGCTTGTGGTACGACATGGACGCCGAGGAGGCGGCCAGGTTCTACGCCGGCGTCTTTCCCGACAGCGCGGTCGGGGCCGTGCACCGTTCGCCTGCCGACAATCCCGGAAACAAGGCCGGCGACGTGCTGATGGTCGAATTCACCGTCTGCGGCGTCGCTTGCCTGGGTCTCAACGGAGGCCCCAAATTTCCCCACACCGAAGCCTTCAGCTTCCAGATCATGACCGAAGACCAGGACGAGACCGACCGGTACTGGAATGCGATCGTCGGCAACGGCGGCGCGGAGAGCATGTGCGGCTGGTGCAAGGACAAGTGGGGCGTCAACTGGCAGATCACCCCGCGCGCGCTGACCGAGGCGATCGCAGCCGGGGGCGCCGAAGCGAAGCGCGCCTTCGAGGCGATGATGACGATGGGCAAGATCGACGTGGCCGCGATCGACGCCGCGCGGGCGAGCGGGTAAGCCGGTGCCGCGCAAGATCACCGGCGCCGCGTTCGTCTCGCTCGACGGGGTGATGCAGGCACCCGGCGGCCCGACCGAAGATACCCAGGGCGGGTTCGATCAGGGCGGCTGGGTGTTCAAGCTGTGGGATCCTGGAATCGAGGAAACGCTCGGCGCGCTGTTCTCGGGCGACTATGACCTCCTCCTCGGCCGCCGGACCTACGACATCTTCGCCGCCTACTGGCCGTATGCCGAGGGCGACAACAAGCCGATGAGCGAGGCGTTCGAGCGCGCGAACAAGTATGTCCTGACCCGGGGCCGGCAGCCGCTCGAATGGCGCAACAGCCACCGCTTGGGCGGGATCGAGGATGTCGCCGGGATCAAGGCGGGCGACGGCCCGCCGATCATCGTCCAGGGCTCGAGCACGATCTACCCCGCCCTGCTCGCGGCGGGCCTGATCGACGAGCTTATCCTGATGACCTTTCCGATCGTGCTCGGTTCCGGCAAGCGGCTCTTGGGCGAAGGGGCGCCGGCCAACAGGCTCGAGATGACCGGCCATACCGTCACCGCGCAGGGCACGATCGTCGCGACTTACCGACCAGGCGGGGAACTGCCGCCCTACCCGCCCGAAGGGCCGATCCCCTCGACCAGCGAGCGCGAGAAGGCTCGCCAGCAGCGGTTGGCGGACGGCAGTTGGTGAGCCTCGTCGCGGTTGCGCGGCATCCGGTTGCCGAGCATACCCCCCTCGTCGAGGAGCACGGCGATGGCTGACTACACATTCTATCACAATCCGATGAGCCGCGGGCAGATCGCGCGCTGGGCGCTGCACGAGGCCGGCGCCGATTACGAGCAGGTGCTCGTCGACTGGCAGGCCAAGCCGGCCGCGCTTCTCGCCGTCAACCCGATGGGCAAGGTGCCCACGCTGGTCGATCACCGAGCCGGGCAGGACCAGGTGGTGAGCGAGGCCGCCGCGATCTGTCACTATCTCGCCGAAACCACTGCGCCCGACCTGCTCCCGCGGGACGAGGAAAAGGCGAGCTATTTCCGCTGGCTGTTCTTCGGCGCGGGACCGTTCGAGCAGGCGGTTGTCGCCAAGACGATGGGCTGGGAAGTGCCCGAGGATCGCGAGGGCATGGTCGGCTTCGGCAGCTTCGACCGCACGATCGATGCGATCGACGGTTGGCTGGCGTCGCACGAGCATGTCTGCGGCGAGCGCTTCACCATGGCCGACGTCTATGTCGGGAGCCAGATCGATTGGGGCCTGCAGTTCGGCTCGATCCCCGCCAGGCCGGCGTTCGAAGCCTACGCCGCGCGGCTGCGCCAGCGCGAGGCCTACCAGGCAGCCAAGGCGATCGACGGCGAGCTAATCGCCGAAGCACAGGCGCAGGGCTAGGCCAGCGCCGCGCTCTTGCTGAGGAGCTGGTAGGCCTCGACCACCCGCGTCAGCCGCGCCTCGTGCCGGCGGTCACCGCCGTTGCGGTCGGGGTGATAGCGCCGGACCAGCTCGGAATAGCGGCGGCGCAGCGCGGTCCGGTCGATGTCGAGATCGAGATCCATCACCGCCAGCGCGTCTTGCTCCTGGCCGGTGAAGCGGCTCGCCTGTGCCCTGCTCCGGGCCCGCCGGCGGAGGTCGCCGGCGCGCGCGCCGATGGCCTCGATGGGGTCCGCGAAGTCCGCCCAGCGCGGCATCCCGCCCACTCCCGCGTCGGCGCGAAAGGCGCGCGTGGTGCTCGAGTTCGCCCAGCCCGCCGCAGGGTGCTGCGCGGCGACGATCTCTTCCGCGCTCATGCCCTCGAACCAGTTGTACGCCGCGTTGAACTCGCGCACGTGATCGAGGCAGAACCACAGCGATTGGCCGGGTCCGTCGAACCCCGCGCCACGCGGGCCCGGCGCGCGAAACTGTCCGGGCTCGTCGCACCCGGGCGCCTGGCATTCCTGCGCGCGGTCCTCGTGCCGCCCGTGGAATCGCCCTGGTGACCGTGCCGCCCGCATCGCCGGCGATGTGGCCATGGACAAGCGCCCTCGCAACCCCCAGAAACCGGCCATGGCAGGCGCGTTGCAATCGGAGATCGAATCGCTGCTCACCGCCGCGTTCGCGCCCGTTCGCCTGCAGGTGATCAACGACAGCGCGCAGCACCGCGGTCACTCGGGCGACGACGGCAGCGGCGAATCGCATTTCACCGTCGTCGTCGTCAGCGAGGCTTTCGCCGGCAAGCCGCGCCTCGAGCGCCAGCGCATGGTCAACGCCGCGCTTGGCGACATCCCGGGCGGGCGGGTCCACGCGCTTGCGATCCGCGCCTTCGCCCCGGGCGACGCGCCGTGAGCATCGCCGAGACCATCCAGCCCGTGACGCACGACCTTGGTCAGTTCCAGGTTCGCCGGGTGCTGCCCAGCCGTGGGCGGACGATGGTTGGGCCATTCATCTTCGTCGAGTTCGGCCCGGCGCAGATCGAGGTGGGCGCGGGGATGGACGTGCGCCCGCACCCGCACATCAACCTCGCCACGGTCACCTGGCTGTTCGAAGGCGCGATCGACCACCGCGACAGCCTGGGCACGTTCGCCACCATCCGCCCTGGCCAGGTCAACCTGATGACCGCGGGGCGCGGGATCGTCCACTCCGAGCGCAGTCCCGCCGAAGAGCGGCGGGGCGGCAAGCTCTACGGCATGCAGACCTGGCTCGCCTTGCCCGACGGAGCGGAGGAGATCGACCCGGCGTTCGAGGCGCAGACCGCGCTGCCGATGATCGAGGACACCCGTGCCAAGGCGACGGTCATCATGGGCGAGCTGTGGGGAACCCGCGCGCCGACCACTACCCACGCCGCAACGATCTACGCCGAGCTCGTGCTCGCCCCCGGCGGCGTGCTCCCGATCGAAGCCGAAGCCGACGAGCGGGCGGTGATGCTGGTCGGCGGCGAAGCGTCGCTCGACGGCCACCGGCTCGACCCGTTCGTGCTCGCGGTCCTCGCACCCGGGGCGGCCATGCGGCTCGCCTCCGAGCGTGGTGGCCGCGTGATGCTACTCGGCGGCGAGGCGTTCGCCACCAGGCGCCACGTCTGGTGGAACTTCGTCAGTTCGAGCCGCGAGCGGATCGACCAGGCCAGGGACGACTGGCGCGCCGGGCGTTTCCCGCCGGTGCCGGGCGACGCGCACGAGTTCATCCCCATCCCCGACCGGCCCAACACGGTGAGCTATCCATGAACGTTGCAGGACAAGTCGCCTGGATCACCGGCGCCTCGAGCGGGATCGGCGCGGCGCTCGCGCGGCAGTGGACGGCGCGCGGCGGCCTCGCCGTGCTGTCCGGCCGCGACCTCGCCCAGAC
>JBHWTG010000194.1:0-2693 GCA_043427735.1 Tsuneonella sp.
GCCGGATGCCGACTTCGCCCGAGCCGACCGGGCTTTTCCAGGAGACGGAAGCCGACGCCTTTGCCGTCGCCTTCATGATGCCGAAGTGGCTGATCCTCGGCCACGCCGCCCGCCAGGGCTGGCTGGTGGATGACCTCCGCCGGCCCGACGCCGCCTACCAGATGTCGCTGCGCCTCGGCGCCAGCTACGAGGCGACCTGCAGGACGCTGGCGCGCTACCGGCTGATCGACACGCCCGCGATGAACGTCCTGCTAGCGAGCAAGCCGCGCGCGCAGAAGGTCGCGCTCCTCGCCGACCACGTCCCCGACGACTACCGCGGCGACGTCTGGCTGCTGACCGAGCGGGACGCGGGAACGCGCATCGACGGCAGCCACAACGACATCTTCGTCATGCAACTCACCGAGCATAGCGGGGGCGGCTACGTGTGGGACTTTGACCAGTTGGCGGCCAGCGGCTTCGCCGTCGTCGCCGACGACCGCCATGCGTTCGATCCGGACGGCGTCGGCGGTCCCGTGATCCGCCGCGTGACAGCGGCTGTCGACGCCGCCGACCGTGGGCGCCTCTCGATAGACGAGCGCCGCCCGTGGCAGCCGATTCCACCGGCCGCGACCTTCATCCTGGACTACGACATGACCGGCCCCGAGCCGACCGGGATGTCGCGCGCGGATCGAAGGCGACGGCTGGAGGCCGCATGACGGTCACGGTCGAGGTCGACCTCGATCTGCGGGGACAGTTTGGGCCGGTCCGTGACCAGGGTCGCCGGCCGACCTGCCTCGCGTTCGCCGCGAGCGATTCGCACGCAGGCGTGCGGGCGGGATGGGAGCCGCTGTCCTGCGAGTTCGCCTTTTATCACGCCCAGCGCCGCGCCGGCCGTTCGCCGGCTCAGGGAGCCGAGCTCGGCGCGATGCTCGAGGCGCTGCGGGTCGATGGTCAACCCGTCGAGGCGGGATGGCGCTATCTGGACGCGGTGCCGCCAGACCTTGCGGCCTGGGTGCCACCGGCCTCCGTCGGCGAGCGCTTCGCGCGCGACGGCGTGTCCGGCGACGGCGACCTTGGCGGTGTCCGCTCGAGGCTCGCGGCCGGTTGCCCGGTGGTCGTTCTGACGATGCTGTCGCGCTCCTTCTACATGCCGGTGGAGGGCGTGATCGACGCTGCGCCGGGCGAGCTTCCCGAGCCAAGCCAGCGTCACGCGCTTGTCGCGGTCGGGTCGGGCCGCGTGCTCGGGATGCCGGCAATTCTGGTCCGCAACAGTTGGGGCGCGGCGTGGGGCGTCGATGGTCACGCCTGGCTGACCGATCGCTTTCTCGAACCCCGCCTTTTTGCGACCGCAGCCCTTCTGGAGAAAGTTGATGTATCTAGCCGTCGCACCGCAGCCTGACTGCCTGTCCGCGTGGCGCGAGGCCGTCCGCGCGGTCGACGCGGCGCCTAGCCACGAGGCGCACAACGTCATCATCGACGTGGCGGATCCGATCGCCCGCGCAAGCATGGCCGACCCCGCCGTTGCCGCGATGAGCGACTTCCTTGCCCGCAAGGGCAAGAAGCCCATCGAGACGGTTTCGAACACAATCTTCCCGGCCGCGCTGGAACGGCGCTACGGGACGCCCAGTTTCTTCGACGTCTTCCGCGACAGGGTGTTGCCGAAGGTGCGGCTAAAGAAGCGGTGGTCGGGCTACTATTTCGAGAGGATGATATCGCTGCCGACCCACGACGGCCGGACGATCAACCAAATCTGGGACATCATCGAGCGACTGAGAAACCCCAAGGTCACCGCGCTGAATAAGTTCGAGCTCAGCGTGTTCGACCCTGCCCGCGATGTCGACGGGTCGCCACGCGGCGGCCACTGCATGAGCTTCGCAAGCCTGAAGCTGACCGGGCCTCGGGGACACCGTCGGCTGTCGATGACGGTGATGTATCGCAACCACTTTTACGTCGAGAAGCTGCTCGGCAACCTGATCGGTCTGGGCCGGCTGCTCGAATACATCGCGCGCGAGGGCAAGGTGACGATGGGTTCGCTCACGATCGTGTCTACTCATGCGGAGATCGACATGGACAATTGGACCCGCGACGAGCTCAAAGCGATGCTCGCCGCGTGCGATCAGGCCAGCGCGCAGCTCGCCGCGGCGGCATAGCCGTCTGGCAGCGGCAGGCCCGGCTCCTCGTCGTCGGCCTCATCGATCCCATAGAGCGAGTAGATTCCCTCCATGAACTCGCGTTGGCCGCCGTAGCTAGGATGGCGCACGCCCGTAGTCGGCAGACCCAACTCGCCGAGCGCCAGCTGGGCATCGCGCCCGATCGCGACGATTTGCCGCGGCCTCAGCATCTCAACCAGCGCCTGGAGCAGCGGCCAGGTTGCGAGCCGTTCCGCGCGGGTGTGACAACGGTTAGATAGCGGGCTTCCCGCCTCGTGCGGGTGGAACGGGAAGACGTTCCACAGCATCACGGGCTGGCCGACGCGCTCCAAGACCCGCCAGATGATCGCCGCCGTCCGCTCGGCGACGACCGGACCCTCGGTGGAGCGGGCTAGCTCAATCCCGCCGAGCAGCGCGCCGGCGCTGCCGAGGTGCACCTCGTCGGTGAGCGGCACGCCGGTGCGGCGGCCTCCCCGGTATCCAAGGTCGCGGGCGATCCACATCGTCTCGACCTGCGCGTCGATGGCGGCGCCGAGCATGCGCTCGAGATTGCCACGGCAGTAT
>JBHWTG010000195.1:0-3890 GCA_043427735.1 Tsuneonella sp.
GGCGGCCGCCGCCGGTGTCGCCAGCCCGCAGGCGGCAAGCGCGGCGAGCGCGGCCAGGCGGTGCGGCCTGCGGTGCGCGGTGAAGGGGCGCGGGTCCATGCCGCCCCGATTAAGCGCACCGGGTAAGGGCCAGCTTCCGAAACGCGGTTAACGCCGCGGTGACCGCTCGGCGGGGCCGGCAGTGGTGGGCGCGACAGGGATTGAACCTGTGACCCCACCCGTGTGAAGGGTGTGCTCTACCGCTGAGCTACGCGCCCGTCCCGGCGTCGCCGGCACACGGGCGCGGCGGCGGACAGGGGCGCGCCTTTGCCACCCCCGCCGGCGCTTGGCAAGCGGCTATCCGACGAGCTTGAGGAGCCGCGCCAGCCAGCCCTCGAGCGCGCGCGGCGCCGGGGTGCGAACCAATGGCGCACACTCGAGGCAGTAGGCCTGCATCCCGCGCGTGCCGGTGAGCCGGGCAAGATCGCCCGCGAGCTGCGCCAGCGCGTCTTGCCGCCGCAGGGCCAGCGCGGCGACGAGATCGCCGTTCGCTTCGCGCCGTGCGTTGTCGCCCAGCAACAGCCGCCGCAGCAGCGTCGCGGACGTCCGCCCTTCTTCACCCAGGAACCGCGGGTGCCACTCGCCTTCGCTCAGCTTGGCCTGGCCGGCGACCCATTCGAGCGCCTCGTCGAGGCCGCCGTAGGCGTCGACCAGGCCGACCTGGCGCGCCGCGCCGCCATCCCACACGCGGCCCTGACCGAGCTCGTCGGCCCGCGCGGGGGTGATCCCGCGCGCCTGCGCGACCCGGCGGATAAAGTCGGCGTACCCGTCGGTGACGTAAGACTGCAGCAGTGCGTCCGCTTCGGGCGAGAGCCCGCCGATCAGGTCGGGCTCGCCTGACAGGGGGGTGGTCTTGACGCCGTCCGACGCCACGCCCCAGTTGGCGGCGGCGCGCTCGAACGTCGGCAGGACGGCAAATATGCCGATCGAGCCGGTGATCGTCTCCGGCTCGGCAAAAATGCGCTGTGCGGGGGTGGAGACCCAGTATCCGCCGCTGGCGGCGACGTTGGCCATCGACACCGCGACTGGAATGCCCTTGGCCTTGTGGCGCAGGATAGCGCGGCGGATCTCCTCGCTCGCCAGCACCGAGCCGCCGGGGGAATCAACCCGCACGACGAGCCCTTTGAGATCGTCGTTCAGCGCCTCGTCGAGCAGCTTGGCGATACGGTCGCCGCCGGCAGTGCCGGGGCCCGCGTCGCCATCGATTATCTCGCCGGCGATCGTCACCACGCCGATCGGGTCGCCGTCGTCGGGCAGCGGATTGTCTGCGAGCCAGGCATCGAGCGGGGTCGTGGCGTAGGCGCCGGGTGCTTCGCTCCACGGGTCTTCGCCCGCGATCGCGGCCACCCGCTTGCCGAAGGCGACCCTGTCGCCGAGCGTATCGACCAGCCCCGCGTTCTTTGCCGCGGTCGCGGCGTCGCCGTTCGCCGCGGCGAACCACGCGGCCGGATCGCGCGTCGCCTCGCCCAAACGAACCTTCGGCCGCGCCTTGGCGACATGGGCCTGCCATTCGGCCCACAGCGCCCCGTAGAGTTGCGTGTAGTTCTCGCGCGCCGGGTCGGACATCCCGTCGAGCGTGTACGGCTCGACCGCCGCCTTGTAGGTGCCGACCCTGTAAACCCGCGCATTGACATCGAGCTGGCGCAGCAGATCGCCGAAGTAGAGCCGGTTGCCGCCCGGCCCGAGGACCATCGCCCCACCGAGCGAATCCACCCACACCTCGCTCGCGTGGCTCGCCAGCATGATCCCGTCGTCGGTGTACACCGTCGCCCAGGACAGCACCGGCTTCTTCGCCGCGCGCACCCGATCGAGCGCCGCGCCGATATCCGCGAGATGGACCTGCCCGCCGCCGAGGAAACCCGACAGGTCGAGCACCACCGCCTTGATGCGATCGTCGCTGGCGGCCGCGTCCAGCGCATGGACCAATTCCTGCGCGTCGAACTCGCCCACCGGAGCCTCGCCGCTCAGCAACGCGGTGAAGATGTCGGGCTCGCTCTTTTCCTCGACCACGGTCCCCGACAGCTCGAGCACCAGCGCCCCCTCGCGGACCGCGGCGGGGCTCGGCCTGGCGGTGAGGACCGCGTAGAGGGCGAAGAAGAACAGCAGCAGGAAGGCCAGGCTGAGCCCGTCCTTGACGGCGACGATCAGGTGCCAGACCTTGCGGGCGAACGACATGCTTTGAAATACCCCGTCTCGATTGCGGCCCAGATAGGCAGGCGCGGCGGGATTTGCCACCCGAATGCGCTTGACCGCCCGACAGGGTTCGACCAAGGGCATCGCTTCGATGACATCGGCGGAAAAACCCCGGGCGCCCGCGCACGCGGCGAGCCGCTACCCGGCCGGCGCGCGTGCGTTTCCGCACCGCGACCTGCTCGCGATCTCGCAGCTCGAACGGCACGAGATCCTGTTCCTGCTCGACGAGGCCGAGCAGTGGGTGGAGATGAACCGCGGGGCGGCCAAGCACAGCGACCTGCTGGCTGGGCTGACGGTGATCAATGCGTTCTTCGAGAACTCGACCCGCACGCTGCTGAGCTTCGAGATCGCCGGCAAGCGCCTCGGCGCCGACGTGGTCAACATGCACGCCGCGCAGTCGAGCGTGAAGAAGGGCGAGACGCTGATCGACACCGCGATCACGCTGAACGCCATGCGGCCCGACGCGATCGTCATCCGCCATGGCAGCAGCGGGGCGACCGCGCTGATCGCCGGCAAGGTCGATTGCCCGGTGCTCAACGCCGGCGACGGGCAGCACGAGCACCCGACCCAGGCGCTGCTCGACGCCCTGGCGCTCCGCGAGACATTGCGCGCGCGGGGCCAGCAGGCGGACGATTTCACCGGGCTGATGGTGACGATCTGCGGCGACGTGCTTCACAGCCGCGTCGCGCGCTCGAACATCCTGTGCCTCCAGGCGCTGGGCGCGAGCGTGCGGGTGTGCGCGCCTCCGGCGCTGATGCCCGCCGCCATCGAAGCGATGGGCGCGGCGCCGTTCCATGACTTCGAGAAGGCGCTCGAGGGGGCGGACGTGGCGATGATGCTGCGCCTGCAAAGCGAGCGGATGAGCGGGCAGTTCGTGCCGAGCGCGCGCGAATACCACCACCTCTACGGGCTCACCGCCCGGCGGCTCGCCAGGGCCGCACCCGGAGCGATCGTCATGCATCCCGGGCCGATGAACCGCGGGGTCGAAATCGACAGCGAGGTGGCCGACGCGATCGACCGTTCGATCATCACCGCGCAGGTCGAGATGGGCGTGGCGCTCCGGATGGCCTGCCTCGACGTGCTGACCCGCCGCCGGCGCGGGGTCGTTGGCTGGGGGGAGGGCGCGTGAACCCCCATCCCGTGGCGATCGTCGGTGGCAGGGTGGTGACGCCGCAAGGCGTGCGCGAGGCGCCCCTAAGGCTGGCCGACGGGCGCATCGCGGGCTTCACCGACCCGATCGACGGGGATGCGGTGATCGATGCGAAGGGCAAGCTGGTCGCGCCGGGCATCGTCGATTTCGGCGTGTTCGCGGTGGACAAGCCGGCATTCCGCTTCGGGGGGATCACCCGCGCGGCGCTGATGCCCGATCAGAACCCGCCGCTCGATTATCCGGCGCGGATCAACTTCATCGCCAAGAGCGGCAAGCCCGATCTGTGGATCCATCCGCTCGCCGCCGCCACCGTGGCCCTCGCGGGGGAGCGGCTGGCGGAGATCGCGCTGATGCGCGAGGCGGGCGCGCGGGGCATTGCCACCGGCCGTGGGTGGATCGCCGACTCGGGCGTAATGCTGCGCCTGTTGCGCTACGCCGCGATGCTCGACCTGGTCGTGGTCGCGCATGCGGAGGACGCGGGGCTGGCGGGCGCGGCGGCGGCCACCGC
>JBHWTG010000196.1:0-7838 GCA_043427735.1 Tsuneonella sp.
GAACTCCCGCGCGGGCCGCGGCGAGCGCCTCTTCGCGTGCCGCCGGGTTGCGCGCGAGCACTCGCACCATCTTGCCGCCGGCGAGCGAGTTCGTCGGGACGAAACCCACCGCGAGCCCGATCAGGATGGCCCGGGATTCTCCGCGCGTCGGCCCTCCCGTGGTTGCTTCGAGCTCCACCAGGCGTGCCGCGAGCGTGTCGTGACCGGCAAACCGCGCGGCCCGGTCGAGCGCTCGGTCGGCGAGTGCCCTGAGGTTCGCTCCGGCCTTTGCCGCCAGTTCGGCCGCGAGCGGGCTTCCCTGCGGATCGGCGAACAGCAAGTTGGAGGCCGCCAGAGTCCAGTCGGCGAAGCTGTCGGCATCCTTGGGGGCGAAGCCCATATAGCGCGCGCAGGCTTCCGCCGCGACCCGCGTGAGCAGATCGCGCTGCACATCGATCCGGCCTTCGCCGGCGTCGAGCAGCGCTTCGGCGTACGCGCGCGCGCGCTGCGCGATCAGGGGCAGATCGACCTCCGGCCGGACGATCTGCCGGAGGATCGCGCGCTGGCGATCGTGATTTGGCCCGTCGAGGCCCAGGACGAACGTGTCGCCTCCGGCGAGCGCGGCCATCTCCGGGCCGAACGGGACCCGGAACCGTTCGGTATCGGCGAGGATCGCGCGCACGTCTGCTTCACGGGTGACGATGGCCAGGTCGCCGAACCGCACCACCGGGCTGACGATCCGGGCCAGGCGCAGCGCCGGCAACTGGAGCTTGCGGAACAGCCAGGCGACCGCGCGAGCCTTCAATCCCCTGGCGCGCAGCCGCTCGACGTCGAAAGGCGGGGCATCGCGCGCGTCCGGCAACACCGGACCCGGCTCCGGCGACAGCAGCCGCCGGTATTTCCAGCGCGACAAGGCTCTATCCCACCGCGACCAGCGGGGTCGCGCCCATCGCGGGCGGAGGCTGGAACAGCGCCGCGCGCAGCCGCGCCTTCCAGCTTTCGTCGGTGAACGGCATCCAGTCCAACACCGCGTGATACTTCGAGACGTTGCGGCCGGAAATGCGCCTGCGCGCCTCGTCCGCCTCGGCGCTACGCCCGAGCGCGGTCAGGGCGGCGGCCTCGATCATGTGGGCGAGCGCGTACCCGGGATGCGTGAGAAGGATCTCGAGCGCCTTGTCGAGCGCTTCCTCGTGCCGGTCGAGCATCCACAGCACGACGGCGAGCTGACCGATCGTGTGGAACCGCTTGGGATCGAGCGGCGCGAGAAACAGCGCATGTTCGAGCGGGCCGAGCGCGCGGCCCGGATCGCCGCTCAGATAATAGGCTGCACCGAGGTGGGAGTGCGCCTGGGCCGAACTGGGATCGAGCGCGCACGCGTGAGTCAGATGCTGGATCGCCTTGGCGCTGCGCCGCTGCCAGGTCTCGAGGATGCCGGCGAACAGCTGCCCCCGCGAGTCCGCCGGATCGGCCCGCATCGCCGCGCGGATCGAGGGCATGATGCGCGCCGACTGGGCGGTGTCGGAACGGGCGATCCACTGCTGCCACAAGGTCAGGTTGGCGCGAAGCATCAGCGTCTCGGCCTGCGTGGGATATTGCGCGAGCATCACCTCCATCAGCTGCTCGGCCAGATCGAAGTCGGGCTGGGTGAACTGATTGATATGAAAGCGGATTTTCCACGCGAGGTGCGAAAGCTCGTCCGCCCGGGGGTCTGCGCCGGACCCGTGCCGCTGCTCGCACAGATCGAAGATTTCGCCGATGCAGTTCACCGCGCGGGCCACTTCGCGGTCCACCGCGGCCTCACCGCCGCCGGCCGGCAGTTCGCGCGTTTCGGTCCAGCGGATAACCTGGCCCGGCCGTTCGAGCACGGTGAAATTGACCGCCAGCCCGGTCTCGCCGGCATATATCTCGGTTTGCAGGAGATACCGCGCGTCGGTCCCGTCCGGGCGCTCGGCGGGAGGCTGCCCATCGCCCTGCAGCGACGGCGGGGCCGCGGTGGAGGGGATGATCGGCAGCCAGCGAAGCCGCGGAAGGAGATCGTGGAGTCCGTGCGAGACCCGCGCGGCAAGCTGCCGCCCGGCGGCCGAGCCCGTCATGTCGGCAGCCGGGAACAGCGCGACGGCGGAGCGGAAGCCGGGGGGGTGGCCGGTCCCGCGGTCATCCGCCGTGGGCTGCGGGAAGCGGTTGTCGAGCAGGTCGGGGATTCGGTTGCGATTTTCGCGCAGCCAGTCCTCGAACTGCTCCTCCCCGACGATATCGACACCTTCGAGCAGGTCCTGACCGGTCGAGGGGAGCAAATCGGGATGATCGATATCGAGCCACACCCGCTCCCGGACCAGGCGGATCAGCCGGTTGTCGCTTTCCAGGATGGCCAGGCCCGCATCCTCGAGCACCTTGCGCAGGCTGGCGAGCTCGCGCCGCAGGCTGCTTTGCGCCTGCTTCTGGGGGCGCGAGCCCCATAGCATCTGCTGCAGCCAGACCCGCGACCGCTCCGCCCGCCGCGACATCGCCAGCAGCGCCAGCATCGCCATTCCCTTGCGGCTGTGGATGCGCACTTCGCGGCCGCACGCCAGCTCCAGCCGGGGATGGCCCAGCAGGTAGAGCTTCGCCGACGCCGCGTCTTCACCGACCATATACTGCCCCACACCCCTTCCCGGGTTGCCTATGCCCGAGCGACAAATCTCCTGGTCGACCCAATCTTTTCGTTAGGTGCTTGCTACTCACCGCGGCCTCCCCGCGAAAGGCACAATTAGCCCAGATGCGGCATTTTTCACGTTTTACCGACGCTTTGCGAGCGCCGCGCGAGCGCTAATCGAGCGCACCTCCGACGATATGGGCACCGATCCCGGGCCGCGTGCCGGGACACAAGGCGCCAACATCGACCTTCCTAAGGGGGATACTACCATGAGGACCACCAAGACCCGGCTCGCAGTCGGAGTTGCCACTGTCGCGCTTGCCGTCAGCCTCGCCGCCCCGGCGCAGGCCGCGTGCACGGTCGACGGGAGCACGGTCACCTGCTCGAGCGACAGCACGGCGGCGGAAGTCAACGCAGCGCTGGCGGCCGCGGGCGGGACGGATGTCACGCTCAACATCGCCGCCGACGTCGACGTGGTCCCCCCCAACACCGAGATACGCCCGCTGCAGCAGGGCCAGGTCGCCATCGCCAACGCGGGGGACATCGGCACTGACCCGGCGCGGGTGAACGTGTTCTACACTGGCACATCGACCGCCGCGGGCAACACGTTCTCGCTCGCCAACACCGGGAGCATTTCGGGCAACGTCGGAGCGTTCTTCGTGGGCGGAGCGACCACGATCGACAACGACGGCTTCATCGGCAACGGCGTGACGATCTCGACTTCGGGCGCCGGACCGGTGACCGTGACCAGCACCGGCGACATCGACGCCGACGGGCCGGTCGGCCTGTTCGTCGGCACCCGCGGCGATGTCGACGTGTTCGTTGCCGGCGACCTCGGCACGGTGGCGACCGACACGACCGCGTCGGACCTCAAGGATATCCTGGTCTTCAGTTCACAGAGCGTCACACCGGTGCCGGCCACCACCTCGGTGACCACCGGCACCGCGACCACCACCACGACCACCAACGCCGCCTCGAGCGTGACGCGCGTGGGCGGTGCGGTGGCTGTCGAGCTTGCCGCCGGCGCCAACTCGGGCGCGATCACCGCCAACGGCCTGGGCGGCTCGACCGTCGTGGTCGACGGGACGGTGGGTTCGGAAACCGATTACCAGAACGTCAACGCCAACTCGAGCAACTTCGACCAGTCGCGCACGATCGTGAACACGGTCGATGGCGCGAACTTCGCCAACAGCGATACCACCGTCCGCACCGCGGTGGGCGGCGCGGTGTCGATCGCGGTCGGCGAGACGGGCAGCGTCAGCGGCAACCTCAACGCCAACGGCCTCGACGGCGCGACCGTCACCGTGGCGGGATCGGTCGGTACCGAGGACGCACCGGCGAGCGTCTTTGCCGGGTCCAGCAATTTCCATCGCACGTTCCGCGGAACCAACGCGCGTCAGGGAACGGTCACCACCAACACCTTCGACCAGGTCGATGCGAGCGTCGGCGGGATCGCGTCGATCGCGGTCGCGGAGGGCGGCACGGTCAGCGGCGGGGTGGGCACCAACGGCGTTGGCGGCGCGGACATCTCGATCGCGGGCACCGTCGGCCTCGAAGACGCGGCAAGCTTCGCCAACGCCAATTCGACCGGCAACGCCAACACCTATAGCGAACGCTCGACGTTCGATTCGGCGACCGGCGCCAGCACTTTCGCGCAGGACAGTTCGAGCTCCTCGAACGGCGGCGATGCGGCGGTGACCGTCGGCGAGACCGGCACGCTGTACGCCAGCGCCAGCGCCAACGCCAATGGGGACGCCTCGGTCGCCAACGCCGGTTACATCAGCGGCAACGTGTTCGCCACCGCCGCCGGCAACGCCTCCACGTTCGAGCGCTCGTCGCAGAACGACGGGCGCGGGAACACCGCCAACACGGAATTCAGCACCTCGACCACCACCGGCGGAACCGCGTCCGTCGACAACGCGGCCGGCGCGCTGATCGGGGAAAGCGCGACCAGCCCGGTGTTCGTCAGCGCTTCGGGCGACACCGCGGCGAGCATCACCAACGCAGGCCGGATCAACGGCAACGCCTCGGTCGAATCGAGCGGACAGGCGACCAGCAACTTCCAGTCGTCGACATTCGCCTCCGCCACCGACACCGCCGGGGTGGTCACCACGACGACCAGCAACAACTCGGTCAACACCAGCACCAACCTTGGCGGCGACGCGGTGTTCGCCAACGCCGCCGGCGGGCTCTTGACCGGCTCGGTCAACGTCAACGGCACCGGCAGCGCGACGGTCAGCAACGAAGGCGCCGTGATCGGCACCACGACCGCGGTGAGCTCGGCCCAGGACCAGGAATTTGCCAGCGCCCGCGACACCACCACCGTGTTCGTGCCGGGCGCCTCCGGCGGGCGGACCGTGACCGAGGACTATGTCGAGACCTTCCGCCGCGCGTCCACCGGGGGCGACGTCACCGGGGTTTACGCCGGGACAAACGGCGCGGTGCAGTTCGCTCCGTTCGGCGGCGCCAGCGACGGCTCGGTCGGGCAGTTCGCCAACGGCGACAGCACGGCACTCGTGAGCGGCGCGATTCTCGGCAACTTCACCGGCAACGCGACCGGCGAGGAATACGAGTACGGCTATGCCGATACCCGGACCTCGACGTTCGACGCCGACGGCGACCGGCGCACCTTCCAGCGGGCGTACTCCTACGAGGAGAGCAACCGGCAGAACGACAGCGACAGTTCGCTCGTGGTCGACGGAGGTCGGATCACCGGCTCGGCGTCGCTCTATGCGACCGGCTCGGCTGGCGCCCAGGTTGGCGACGGGGGCGAGATCGACGGTTCGCTCTCGGTGACCGCGCAAGGCTTCGGCGGCTACGATTACGGCGAAACGTTTGCCCAAACCCAGACCTTCGACGCAAACGGCGCGTTTACCGGCAGCGAAACGGTCGTGAACCAGAGCCTCGCGCGCATCGCCAACACCGGCACCGCGTCGGTCGCGATCGGCGACGGCAGGGTCGGCGGGTCGGTCTTCATCAACGGGGCGGCGGGGACCAACAGCTTCTCGCTGGCGCGGGATGGTGAGGTCGGCGGCTCGGTGTCGCAGTCGAGCGGCTACAATGTCGCCGGCTACAACCTGACCCGCCGGACCGTGGCGACCCCGACCCGGACGACCGTGACCACCGAACGGACCGACCGCAGCGTCGCAGCCGGCGGCAACGTGACCGCGAACGTGGCCGGGCTGATCGGCCTCGGCTCGTCCGACGATCCGCTGGAGTACGGCGACGTCGATAGCGCCGGCGGGAGCAGCCTGTCGCTGTTCACCAACGCGGGCAATGCGTCGGTGACTCTCACGGGCCAGGTCCGCAATGGCATCTTCGTCAATGCTTCGGGCACCAATTCGACGGTCTCAAGCCAGCAGACCCAGGTCAACGGCGCGACCACCGCCTTTGCCGAGCAACGCTCCAACGTGGCGACGGGCGGAACCGCGAGCCTGACGGTGAACGCCGCGGGGACCGACATTCCGGCGAACTTCGGCAACATCGTCGTGTCCGGCCGCGCCGGGTCGAACGTCACCATCGGCGCCAACAGCACGGTGCTGGCGGCAACCGACGGCGCGTTCATGCAGGTCGGCGGCAATTTCGCCGACACCACCTCGAGCCGCACCGACACTTATACCGGCACGGTGCTGACCGGACAGTCCCAGACCTTCACCAGCACCACACGGGGCGGGCCCGCGACCCTGGTCAACTCGGGGCGGATCGGGTTCGACGGGGGCGCCGATTTCGACGGCGACGACGCCTTCGTGCTGGTCGTCAGCCCGACTGCGGCAAGCGCGACCAACAACGGGGCGATTTACGGTTCGATCGCGGTGAACTCGCTGTTCGAGGACTTCTCCTCGAGCACCACCCGCACGAACCTCAACGATGTCACCCGGGTCGACACGACCACGCGCACCTACCGACCGGGCGGTGGCACCGCGACGCTGACCAACGGCGGCCTGATCACCGGTGACGCGAGCGTCGCGGCGATCAACGGGGTGGTGACCAACAACGGCGTGATCCGCGGCGACCTTCAGCTCGGTGGCAGCGTCGACAACTACACCACCCGTTCGGTCGACACGCTGACCCAGCTCGGCGAGGAGGAAGTGCTCGATCTGGCGACCGCGATCGCGCAAGGTTACGCGGTTGCCCAGAACGGCTTCGTCGGCGGGACCATCGGCGTCTCGGGCGCGTTCGGCCAGATCGACGACGAGGTCCGCACCAGCAACATCACCGCGGTGATCAACCTCAATAACGGCTCGGTCACCGGCGGCGGGGTCGAGGCGGAAGTCGACGACGAGACCAACGAGCGGTTCACCAACACCACGGTGAACCTCAACGGCGCCGGCTACCTCGGGATCGGCGACATCGCGCTCGACGCACTGGAAGACCGGTTCGGATCGATCGACCCGCAGATCATGCGCGAAGGCGATCTGTCGGCCTACGCGGGCGGCGCCCGGGTGCTCGGGGTGCAGGCGCTGAACAAGACCGGGGCGGGCGTGTTCCTGATCACCGGGGCGGACTTCATGCCGGCGAGCAACACCAACCGCCTCGCCGACTACACGCTCGACATCGGGACGATGACGATCTCGGGAGGCGAGATCCAGCTCGACACCGCGACGCGCGAAGGGGTGTTCGGCATCCGCGGCAACGTGGTCAACAACGCCGGTCTCGTGCTCGGCGCACGGGTCTCGCTACCCGCGCCGCTGTTCGGCACCAACGCCGCGGTGACCGCGATCGACGGGGTCGAGGTGTACCAGCGGGGCAACTTCACCCAGTCGAGCAGCGGCACGCTGACCGTCGGCATCACGCCGTCGCTGGTGCGGGTGTCCGATCCCTCGTTCGCCAGCACGAGCTTCTCGACCAGCCCGCTGGCCGTCCAGCAGGTCGGGCTCGCATCGGGCTTGTTCACCACGCCCGAGCGTGCCTTCGGCCAGGCCTTCACGGATCTCGGCACCGGGTTCCTGACGCTCGACGGCAATCTCAACCTCGCCGGCCGGGTGCAGCTCGTCTCGCCCACCGGCGGCCTGTTCACCAACGGCCAGCGGGTGGATATCGCCAGCGTGTCGGGCACCGTTTCGGCGACCGCCACCGCGGGGATCGACGGGCGCTCGAACTTCGTCACCTTCGGCCTCGGCACCCGCAGCGAGGGCGGGCGGACGATCGTGTTCGTCAACGCCACCCGCGTCGGGTTCGAGACCGTGGCGCCCAACCAGAACGCGGCGGCCGCGGGATCGGCCCAGAG
>JBHWTG010000197.1:0-2518 GCA_043427735.1 Tsuneonella sp.
CCCTACACGCTTCGACCCGGCTCTCCGGCGCGTCTCTCGCGTCGGCTCACGACGACCAGGTTGACGCAAGCGATGAGCCTTCCTTCCCCGCCGCTCCCGCACCCGCCGAAGGGCGGCTGCCAAGAGCGCACGGGCCGGGCCGCGCGCCGAGCGCAGCGCTCCTTGCTTGCAGACACTTCACCCCGGCCCGCCGCTTCGAACAGCGCGGGCCGGTCCGCATTCGCCGCCCATGCCAGCCGGCACGGCGGCGGTTCATCAACAGCACGCGCGCCCCGCTTCCCGCTCGACGGACATCGAGCGGCGCCGGCGCGCGTACGGAGACATATCAATGGCAACGCGCATGCTTATCGATGCGCGCCACCCGGAAGAAACCCGGGTGGCGGTGCTTCAGGGTAACCGGATCGAGGAATTCGATTTCGAATCTGCCGAACACAAGCAGATCAAGGGCAACATCTACCTCGCCAAGGTGACCAGGGTCGAACCGTCGCTGCAGGCGGCGTTCGTGGACTTCGGCGGCAACCGCCACGGTTTCCTGGCGTTCGGCGAGATCCACCCCGACTACTACCAGATACCGAAGGAAGACCGCGAACGCCTGCTGGCCGAAGAAGCCGCGGCGATCGAGGAAGAGGCGGCGCTTCGGGCGGAAGAGGAAGACGAGGGCCACTCTCCGGGCGACGAGTACGACGCCGACGACGACACCGGCGAGCAGTTGGTCGAGGAAATCGCCGAGGACGGGGTGGAGGAAATCGACACCGCTGAGGACGACGAAATCGCCACTATCGAAGGCGGCCACGTCGAAAACGGCGACGAGGACGACGACGAAAGCGCCGACGACGAGAGCGGCAATGGCGCCGACGATCGCGGCCGGGGGCGCGGCCGGGGCCGGCGCCAGGGCAAGGGCGGCCGCAGCCGCGCCAAGGAAGTCGACGAAGTCCGCGCCAAGCGCATGGCGCTGCGCCGCCGCTACAAGATCCAGGACGTCATTCAGCGCCGCCAGGTGCTGCTGGTGCAGGTCGTCAAGGAAGAGCGCGGCAACAAGGGCGCGGCGCTGACCACGTATCTCAGCCTCGCGGGCCGCTACTGCGTGCTGATGCCCAACTCGAGCCACGGCGGCGGGATCAGCCGCAAGATCAGCTCGGCGGCCGATCGCAAGCGCCTGAAGCAGATCGTCGGCGACCTCTCGCTGCCCAAGTCGATGGGGCTGATCGTGCGCACCGCGGGCCTCCAGCGCACCAAGCCCGAGATCAAGCGCGACTTCGACTACCTCGCCCGGCTGTGGGACGAGATCCGCGAAACGACGCTGAAGTCGGTCGCGCCGGCGCTGATCCATTCCGACAGCGACCTGATCAAGCGGGCGATCCGCGACATCTACAACAAGGAGATCGAGGAAGTCGTCGTCGAGGGCGAAGGCGGCTACAAGGCGGCGCGCGAGTTCATGAAGCTGCTGATGCCGAGCCACGCCCGGCGGGTGAAAGCCTACAGCGATCCGGTGCCGCTTTTCCAGCGCTACGGCGCGGAAGATCAGCTGCGCGCGATGTACGATCCGGTGGTGCAGCTGAGGAGCGGCGGCTACCTGGTGATCAACCCGACCGAGGCGCTGGTGTCGATCGACATCAACTCCGGCCGCTCGACCAAGGAGCACGGGATCGAGGCGACCGCGCTCAACACCAATCTCGAGGCGGCGCGCGAAATCGCCCGTCAGTTGCGCCTGCGCGACATGGCCGGGCTGGTGGTGATCGACTTCATCGACATGGAATACGGCTCGAACGTCCGCAAGGTCGAGAAGGCGATGAAGGACGCGCTCAGGAACGACCGCGCGCGGATCCAGATCGGCCGCATCTCGAGCTTCGGGTTGATGGAGATGAGCCGCCAGCGGCTGCGCACCGGGGTGCTCGAAGCGACCACGCGCGAATGCCCCCATTGCGACGGCACGGGCCTCGTCCGCACCGCGTCCTCGGCCGGGCTTTCCGCGCTCCGCCTGATCGAGGACGAGGCGGCACGCGGCAAGGGCACGCTCATCTCGCTGTTCGCCTCGACCGAGGCGGCGGTCTACCTGCTCAACGCCAAGCGCGCCGACCTCGCCGAGATCGAGGACCGTTACGGGGTCACGGTCGAAGTCCTGCCCGAAGGCGAGCAGGAAGGCGCCAAGATGCGCGTGACGAGCAGCGGGCCGCGGCCGACTCAGGCTCCCAAGTTCGAGCCCATCGTCGAGGAGATCGACGACGAGCCGATCGAGGACGAGGCGGAGGAGTTCGAGGACGAACACGAAGAGAACTCCGAGCGCGATCGGGACCGCGACGAGGAGCGCGGCGAAGGCCGGGGCGGCCGCAAGCGCAGACGGCGGGGCGGCCGCAGTCGACGCGATCGCGACGAAGACGATGCCCCGGTCGAGGAGCCTGACGAGGCAGGCTCCGACGATGCTTCCCGGGAAGCAATCGGCGACGCGTCCGACGAGGACGACGAGCACGGCGACCGGCCCAAGAAGCGCCGCCCCCGCGGCGGGCGGCGCCGGCGCCGC
>JBHWTG010000198.1:0-11576 GCA_043427735.1 Tsuneonella sp.
CGTGTCGGCGGGCGGCCGGGCGGGAAGCGCCGCGCAGGCGCTGAGCGAAAGTGCCAGCAGGCCGCCGGTCCAGAAACGCATGGTCATGAAAGTCCCCGACTATTCGATGCATCCGCCTTACGGCGTGCGCGGCCGGTGCGTCACCACTTTTCGACTAACGGCGTTGCGCAGGGCATCGGCGCGGGTGAAATGGACCGGCTTCAGGCGCTTCTGCACGAACAGCGCGGCCTGATCGGTGTAGTGCACGCTGCGCGGGCGGGTCGTCGCCGCGCCGAACGGCTGGATCGACTGGCTGGCCACGGGCTTTCCTGGGGCCCACTCGACGAACATCACGAAGCTGTCGCCGTGCTTGACCGCGAGCCGCCCGTCGGGCTCGACGTTCCACAGGGTGGAGGCGCGCAAGGTGTCGCTGCCCCCGTCGAGCGGCAGATCGACCGCGTGGCGGCCGGGCCCCTGGCGCAGCCGCAGGACCGTTTGCAGCGGGGGGTCGAGCCGGCCGAAATGGGTCTCGAGGTGCGTCGCCGCATCGCGCAGCAGGGTGCGCGGCGGGGTCGGCGGGCGGCCGTTGTGATGGTCGCCCATGGCCACGCGCATGATCAGCAAGGCCAGTGCGTCGGCCCGGCCCGCGCCGTCGCTGGTGAGGTCCCACCCGGCCATTATCCGTTGCGCCTCGGCGAGCAGCGGATCGCCGCGGGTGTCGAGGCGGGCGATCCCGCGCAGCACCGGGCCGACATAACCGCGCGTATCCCAGCCGGTGTCGTACTTGATCGCCTCGAGCTCGGACCGGCCGATCACCGGCGTCTCGTCGAGCAGCTTCTCCGCCCGGTAGGCGCGGTTGGTCATCTTGAGCTCGATCCCGAGCTCGGGCGCGAACGCGGCGCCGTCGAGGTTGCTCGCGCGGCCCGCGGCGACGAACGGGGTGTTGTTGGCGTTGAACACGAAGCCCGATGCGGGGCTCACGTAGTGCGGCAGGCTGTCGAACGGCGCGAGCCGCTGCCACACGAGGTCGCCGCGGTCGCCCGGCAGCACGCCGCGCCAGTCGGGGCCCTTTTGCCGCTGGGGGATCGCCGCGTTGTACCAGTAAGCGATGATTCCGTCGCTGTCCGCGTAGATGAAATTCGTCGAGGGGATCGCCTGGCGGGCGAGGATCGCCTGCCACTCGGGATACGTTTTCGCCTTGTTGAGCGCGTGGTAGGCGTCGAGCTGCTCGATCGATCCCATCCCCCCGTAACGGAAGGCAAACGCCCCGCGCGGGTTCTTGATCACCGGCCCGTGCACGCTGCGCCAGACCTCGCGGGTGACCGGGATCACCAGCGGCCCGAACCGGACCGGCAGGCGCACCTCGCTCCGCTCGAGCGGCAGCCACTTGCCGTCGAGCCGGTAGCGGGTGCCGCCCGGGTCGAGCACCAGCTGGTAGACGTCGATCATGTCGGGCTGATTGACCGTGTTGGTCCACCCCAGATCCCGATTGTGCCCCAGAAACGGAAACGGGCTGCCGGGGAAGGTCGCGCCCGCGAAATGCCAGCCTTCGCCGCTCTCCACCACGAGCTCGTACCACGCCACGCCGCCTTCCCACGGCTGGTGGCTGTTCGAGACCAGCCGGGTGACCCCGTCGCCCGAGCGAGAGGGAGCGATGGCGAACGCGTTCGAACCGGCGTTCCCGGCCGCTTCGCGGTCGGGCAGCGGGCCCGTCAGCCGCGGACCCGGGTCGGGTAGCAGCGTCTTGCCCTCGGCGAGCGGGCCGACCACGTTGTTGAGCCCGAAGAAGAACGGCTGACGCAGCGCGAAGCCGGTGGCGATGTCGCGCCCGTTCACCGGGAACAGATTGCCGAGCTTCACCTCCCCCGGATGCGCCGCGGCGTGGTCGTTGAGCCCCGTGGCATAGGCCTCGAGCAGCGCGCGGGTGGCGGGCTCGAGGTTGGCATATTCGCGCTCGGCGGTGCCGCGCGCGCCGAGCAGCGCGAGGACATAATCGAACCGCGCTCCTTCCTCGCCGGCGATCGCGCCGTAGCGGCCGCGGGTCATCGCGACGACATCCTGCAGCGTGAAGAAATCGTCCTCGGCATGAGCACGGGCGACGCCGTAGGCGACGTCGGCGTCGGTGCGGCCGTAGACATGCGGCACGCCCCATTCGTCGCGGACGATCTCGGCGCGATAGGCGGCGGGCGGAGGGGCGGCGCCGGCGCGGGCCACCAGCGGCTCCCACGTCATCAGCCCGATGAGCCCGGCCACGAATGCCGCCAGCGTTGCCAGGCCGATCCCGATCGCCCACCTTTTCAATGCCTGTCTCCCCTCCGGGCGTGGCTTAGCGGGGCGGGAAAGGGTTGCAATCGCCAACTTGACGCCCCTCGCGGAGCGCTCGCTCGTGCCGGTTCCGACAAAAAATCCGCTAGCGGGATTGTGTTGCTCATCGGCAACACTATCTGGTGCCCGAAGGAGTGAGGGCAGCCCATGAATCTCGAAAAGTTCACCGACCGCGCCAAAGGCTTCATCCAGGCCGCGCAGACCGTCGCCATCCGCATGAACCACCAGCGGATCACCCCGGAGCACCTCGCCAAGGCGCTGCTCGAGGACAGCGAGGGGATGGCCGCCGGGCTGATCACCCGGGCCGGCGGCAACCCGGCGGCGGCGGTGCAGGCCATCGATGCGGCGCTCGGCAAGATCGCCGCGGTGTCGGGCGGCGGCGCGCAGGCGACCCCCGGGCTCGACAACGATTGCGTGCGGGTGCTCGATCAGGCCGAGCAGGCGGCAGCCAAGAGCGGCGACAGCTACGTCACCGTCGAGCGGATGCTGCTCGCGCTGACCCTGGCGACCACCACCGCCGCCGGGCAGGCGCTGAAGGCTGCGGGCGTGAGCGCGCAGGCGCTCGAGGCGGCGATCACCGAGCTGCGCGGGGGGCGGCAGGCGCACTCGGCGAGCGCCGAGGAAAGCTACGACGCGCTGAGCAAGTACGCGCGCGATCTCACCGAGGCGGCGCGCTCGGGCAAGCTCGATCCCGTCATCGGCCGCGACGAGGAAATCCGCCGCACGGTGCAGATTCTCGCCCGGCGGACCAAGAACAACCCCGTGCTGATCGGCGAGCCCGGGGTCGGCAAGACCGCGATCGCCGAGGGCCTCGCGCTGCGCATCGCCAACGGCGACGTGCCCGACAGCCTCAAGGACAGGAAGCTGATGGCGCTCGACATGGGCAGCCTGATCGCGGGCGCGAAGTATCGCGGCGAGTTCGAGGAGCGGCTGAAGGCCGTGCTCGACGAGGTGAAAGGCGCCGAAGGCGACATCATCCTGTTCATCGACGAGATGCACACGCTGATCGGGGCGGGCAAATCCGAAGGCGCGATGGACGCCGGCAACCTGTTGAAGCCCGCGCTCGCCCGCGGCGAGCTCCACTGCATCGGCGCGACCACGCTCGACGAATACCAGAAGTATGTCGAGAAGGACGCCGCGCTCCAGCGCCGCTTCCAGCCGGTGTTCGTCGGCGAACCGACGGTCGAGGACACGATCAGCATCCTGCGCGGCCTCAAGGACCGCTACGAGCTGCACCACGGGGTGCGCATCACCGACGGCGCGATCGTCGCCGCCGCGACCTTGTCGAACCGCTATATCTCCGACCGCTTCCTGCCCGACAAGGCGATCGACCTGATGGACGAGGCGGCGAGCCGCCTGCGCATGGAGGTGGAAAGCAAGCCCGAGGAGATCGAGAATCTCGACCGGCGGATCATCCAGCTGCGCATCGAGGAGATGGCGCTCGGCAAGGAAACCGACGCGGCCTCGAAGGACCGGCTCGCGGCGTTGCGCGACGAACTTGCCAACCTCGAACAGCAATCGAGCGAGCTCACCACCCGCTGGCAGAACGAGCGCGACAAGATCGCCGCCGAGGGCAAGGTCAAGGAAGAGCTCGATGCCGCCCGGATCGAGCTCGAGCGCGCCCAGCGCGAGGGCGACCTCGCCAAGGCGGGCGAGCTGCAATACGGCCGCATCCCCGAGCTCGAGAAGCGCCTGGCCGAGGTCGAGACCCCGGCCGAGAACGCGCTGCTGCGCGAGGAAGTGACCGAGGACGACATCGCCAGCGTGGTCAGCAAGTGGACCGGGGTGCCGGTCGACAAGATGATGGAGGGCGAGCGCGAAAAGCTGCTCAGCATGGAGGCCGCGATCGGCGCGCGGGTGATCGGGCAGGCCAAGGCGGTGGAGGCGGTCAGCAAGGCCGTGCGGCGCGCGCGGGCGGGCCTGCAGGACCCCAATCGGCCGCTCGGCTCGTTCCTGTTCCTCGGCCCCACCGGCGTCGGCAAGACCGAGCTCACCAAGGCGCTCGCCGGGTTCCTGTTCGACGACGACAGCGCGATGGTCCGGATCGACATGTCGGAGTTCATGGAGAAGCACGCGGTCGCGCGGCTGATCGGCGCCCCCCCCGGCTACGTCGGCTACGAAGAAGGCGGGGTGCTGACCGAGGCGGTGCGCCGGCGGCCCTATCAGGTGGTGCTGTTCGACGAGGTCGAGAAGGCTCACTCGGACGTGTTCAACGTGCTGCTCCAGGTGCTCGACGACGGCCGCCTGACCGACGGGCAGGGCCGGGTGGTCGATTTCTCGAACACCCTCATCATCCTCACCTCCAACCTCGGCAGCCAGTTTCTCGCCAGCCTCGACGAGGACCAGGACGTCGAAAAGGTCGAGCCGCTGGTGATGGACGTGGTGCGCGCGCACTTCCGCCCCGAGTTCCTCAACCGGCTCGACGAGATCATCCTGTTCCACCGGCTGGGGCAGCAGCACATGGCGCCGATCGTCGATATCCAGGTCGCTCGGGTGCAGAAGCTGCTCAAGGACCGCAAGATCACGCTCGACCCCAGCGAGGGCGCCCGCAAGTGGCTCGGCCGGGTGGGCTACGACCCGGTCTACGGCGCGCGCCCGCTGAAGCGCGCGGTGCAGCGCTACCTGCAGGACCCGCTCGCCGAGAAGCTGCTGGCCGGCGAGATCCCCGACGGCGCCACGGTGAAGATCGACGAGGGGGATGGGGGATTGAGCTTCGCCATCGGCTAGGTTCGGCCCGGCGTCAGCGATGGAGGGTGCCGGCCACAACCAGCTTGCGAGCTCGACCCCGCAAGCTGGTTGTGGGATTTGTGCAACAATCGCCATTAAAGTTTCATCTGATCAAAACCTAGCCTTCACCTGACCCGCCGAGCGGCTATCCCGGCCGATGCCCGGGGACTGGGGCCAAACGACGTGCGTCTGCGATGAGCCGTGGCTCGCGCAGTCTCATTCCATCATTGGGTCGCAAGCCAGTTCCCCGTCGAAATCGATGGGAGCTTTGCAGATGAATATGATTCGGAATGGCGCGCTGAAGGGACTGGCGTGCTCGGTTTCTGCACTGGCGTTGGTGGTGGGCGGGCCGGCCTGGGCCCAGAACACGACGGACACCGCCGGCGATCCGGTGGACCAAGCGGATGGCACGTGCGCGACGGACGCGACCGGCGCCCCGATCTCGACCGACCCCGATTGCGCCGACGTATCGACCGAAAGCACCACCGCCGACTCGGGCGAAGGCGCGATCATCGTTACCGGCTCGCGCATCAAGCGCGACACCTACACCAGCGTCTCGCCGCTCCAGGTGCTCTCCACGGATACCGAGAACGAAGCGGGCCTGTTCGACCCCTCGCAAATCCTGCAGCGCTCTGAATCGGCCACCGGCCAGCAGATCGACGCCACCTTCCAGGGCTTCGTGCTCGACAACGGGCCCGGATCGCAGACGATCAACCTGCGCGGTCTCGGTGCGGATCGCACCCTGTTGCTGGTCAACGGTCGCCGCTTGGCGCCGGCCGGCGTGGAGGGCGCTCCCAGCGCGCCCTCGATCAACCTTCTCCCGGGCACGCTCATCGAGCGGTACGAACTGCTGCTCGACGGTGCGTCCTCGGTCTACGGATCGGACGCCGTGGCCGGGGTCGGCAACATCATCCTCAAGAAGGATTTCGACGGGCTCGAGCTTTCCGCTCAGGGTGACATCAACCCGATGGGGGCCGGCGAGGATTACACCGTGGGCGCAGCATGGGGCAAGAACCTCGACCGCGGCTTCTTCGGCGTCGGCATCGAGTACGCGCACCGCGACACGGTGCGCCTGCGGGACCGCGACTTCTTCCGCGGCTGCGCGCGCCACATCGAGCTGACCGACACCGGCGAGATCCGCACGACCGACATCGCCAGCAACGCAATCGTCCGCGCGCGCACCCCCGGCGTCGGGGTCATCGAGCAGGACTGCGTGATCACCAGCCAGGTGGGCCGGATCATCGTGCCCGGCACGTATTTCGGCAACCTGTTCTTCCAGCCGAGCATCGCGAACTCGGGGGTGCCCAACTTCAGCGCGTTCCGCGATGCGTTCGGCCGGGACGTCGACCGCAATGGCGATGGCCAGCGCGACGTCGACTTCCCGCTCGGGTTCAACCGCAACGGGGCCGACGAGACCGAGGTCTTCATCAGCGAGCAGAACCTGCTCAACGTCATGGCCTACGGTGAGTACACGCTCGAGGGAGCGGCCAACATCACGCCGTTCTTCGAAGCGAACTACAGCCGCGCGCGGATCATTTCGGACAACACCGGCGCGCCTCAGCTGTTTCCCTTCGTGCCGGCCAGCAACCCGACCAACCCGTGCAACCGCACGGCGACCGGCGGCGTCGACTGCCGCCTGCAGAACAACCGGTTCGAAGGATTCCTCCCTGGCACGCCGAACGCCCGCTTCGCGCTGCCGACGGGCACCTCACTCGCGGTCCAGCCCGTGCTGGCAATCCAGGGGGATCGCGACAACGTCAACGTGCTGCAGGAACAGTACCGCGGCGTGCTCGGGGTGCGCGGCGACCTGCCGTTCATCGGTTCCGACTGGACCTTCGAGACTGCGTTCGTGTATTCGCGCTCGGAAGGCCGCGCGGTGCGCCGCGGTATCCGCGAGGACAAGCTCGCCTTCGCGCTCGGCCTCGACCCGACCGCCGACTACAACAACAACGGCGTGTTCGACAACGACGGCGACGGCATCGCCGACGACTACATCGGCTCGAACACCGCGGCCGCTCAGCCGCTGACTGGCGGCGCGTGCAATGCAGCCGGCCTGCGCAACCCGGGGGCGGCGCTCCCCGATCTGCTGCAGGGATGCGTACCCGTCAATCTGTTCGCCCCGAGCGCGATCGGCAGCCCGGTTGGGCAGTTCGCCACCCAGGCTGAAGCCGATTACCTGTTCGGGCTTCGCACGTTCGACACGACCTACCAGCAGATGACCGGTTCGGCGTTCGTCACCGGCAATCTGTTCCGGCTTCCGGCGGGCCCGGTCGGAGCGGTGGTCGGCGTCGAGATTCGCGAGGACAAGATCAACTCGCAGCCCGACGTCGTCGCTTCGAACGGCCTGCTCTACGGGTTCTTCGTCGATCGCGGCGCGCGTGGCAGCAAGATGATCAAGGAAGCCTTCGGCGAGCTCGATATTCCGCTCCAGGCGGGCAAGGCCGGGGTGCGGGAGCTCAACCTCAACCTGTCGGGCCGCGTGACCGACGAGGAGTTCTACGGCACCAACTTCACCTACGCGGTGAAGGCCGGTTGGCGGCCGATCGATCCGCTGCTGCTGAAGTTCAGCTACGGCACGTCGTTCCGTGCCCCCAACTTGCGCGAGAACTTCCTCGCCGGCCAGTCGGGCTTCCTCACCCTGTTCGATCCGTGCGCCGTTCCGGCGGAAGCTTTCAACGCCCTGCGGACGCCGCAGTACGACCCGGGGGCCGACACCCGCGAGGCCAACACTCTCGAGAACTGCCGCCGCGAAGGGCGCGATCCGACCACGGTCGGCACCCTCCCGACCGGAACCAACACGCAGCAGACCACGAGCGTCGAGATCACCTCGGGCGGCAGCCTGGACATCGATCCGGAAACGTCCCGCTCGATCACCACGGGCTTTGCGTTCGAGGAGACTTTCGGCGGCGTGGACGTCAGCCTCGGGTTCAACTACTTCGACATCAAGCTGAAGGACTCGATCATCGAGCCGTCGTCGCAGTTCATCATCAACGACTGCTTCACGCGCACCGATGGCATTCGCAGCCCCTTCTGCGATCGCATCACCGTCGACCCGACCGGTCGCGCGCTCATCTCGGACGTGTTCTCGGGGTTCATCAACCTCAACGAGGAAAACGTCCGCGGGATGGATTTCAACGCGACTTTCGGCAAGGAAGTGACGCTGTTCGGCAACGTGGTCGATCTCGGGCTGAACCTGCGCGCCAACCGGCTCATCGAGCGCAGCACCACGTTCATCGACGATGCCGGCACGCCGACTTTCGACGATGATGCGGGCGAGTTCTTCTTCCCGGAATGGACGGGCCGCGGCACCTTCACCGCCGACATCGACAAGTTCCGCTTCACCTGGCAGGTCAGCTACACCGGCCCGGTCGAGCAGGACGAGGACGATATCGATCCGTTCAGCGACGCCTTCGGCCGCGGGCCGGACGGCCAGCCGACCGGGGTTATCGGCGATACCTGCACGGGCGGCGGATCGCGCAACGCCGCCGGCGTTCCCAACGGCATCGTACCGGGTGACGGGGTCTATTGCCGCGATGTCGGCTTCGCCAAGGAGCAGTTCCTGCACACGGCGTCGTTGCGGTACCGGACCGACCGCTACACCCTGCTGGTCGGCGTGAGCAACATCTTCAACACGCCGCCGCCCCGGGTGGACGGAACCGAAGTGCTGTCGATCGCCAACACCGCGCTGGGTGCCGGCTACGACTACGACGGCCGCGAATTCTTCGGCTCGATCAACTTCAAGTTCTGATCGCAGCCGACGACTAGACATGGCGGCCCCGGCCTCGCGCCGGGGCCGCTTTGTTTTGTGTGCCCGAGCGGAGGCAGGAGACCCTGCCGAGGTCTCGCCAAAGCACGGGCAAGCCGATAGGGGGCGGGGCGTGCACTTCTCGCTTACCCCCCGTGCGGATTTGCCGGCGCTCTCGGCCCAGTACGCCGCAACGGGTGCCGTATCGCTGGAGGCCTTGATCCCGCGCGAGCAGGCGAAGGCGCTGGCCGCCGAACTGGCGCGAAGCGATCTGTGGCTGGAAATCTTTCGCGCCGGCGAAAAGGTGTTCGAGATGCCGCACGCTGAATTCCTGGCGCTGTCGGAGAGGCAGAATGGCGACCTGCGGCGAATGATCGAGGATGCCGCGAGGCGCGGGCTGCAATACCGGTATCGCTCAGTCCGCGTCGCGGAAGGGGCGGAAGAGCGCTCGCGCCGCGGCTTGCTGGTCGACCGGTTCACCGATCTTCTCAACTCCGCGCCTGCCCTGAACCTCTTGCGCGCCATCGCGCGGCGGCCTGACATTGCGTTCGCCGATGCCCAGGCGACCGATTACCGGGCCGGCGATTTCCTGACGACCCACGACGACGCGGTCGAAGGCAAGAATCGTGTCGCCGCGTATGTGTTCGGGCTGACCACAGGGTGGCAGGCCGATTGGGGCGGACTGCTGCTGTTCGAACGCGGCACCAGCGTGTTCGGGTTCGTGCCCGAATTCAATACGCTGCGGCTGTTCGCTGTGCCGAGCCGCCACCACGTCAGCCACGTCGCCCCTTGGGTGACCGCCCGCAGATTGTCGGTCACCGGCTGGCTGCGAACGCGCTGACCGGCTTAGAGGGAAGGGTATCCGAAGCGCTCGACCCACGGAGCGAGGATCGGCAGCACGGGTTCCATCTGCCGCCGGTACGCTTCCCACCGTCCGCTCGATCGGGCGTACACCTGCTCCGTGACCTGCGCGTAACTGGGGGTTCGGATATACCCGCGGCTGATCGCCGTCTGGCGATGGTCGAGCAGGGAATTGTCCCACTCCAGACCGAGGAAATCGAGCAGCGGCCTCAGCTCGCTTTCGAGGTCCTGCACCATGTCTTCATAGCGGACCGTGTGTACCTTCAGCGGCATGATCTCGCGGCACCGATCCCAATGGTCCATCGCGGCGACGTACATGCGGGCCGCGTTCTCAAGGCTCAGGAAACTGGCCATCGCGCGCGTGACCTGGAAATTCTGCATGAAACAGCTGAGCACCACGTCGCACGGATGCCGCAGCGCGAAGATGAACCGGGCGTCGGGGAAGGCCCGATGGATGTAAGACGCCCGCAGGGTCATCAAAGGGTACTTGTCGATAACCAGCTTGCCATCGGGTACCGGGCCGCCAGCTCGCAGCTGGGTGAAATACGCCGCGCGCATGCGGGCAACCTGCTCGGGCGGCAGCGTCGGCAGGTTCTCGACGATGCCGGCGACCTCCTCCAGCCGGTGGATCATCGGCTCCTCCTCGCGGACGTGAGTGTCCGGGTGGCCCATCAAAATGGTGTCGAGCAGCGTGGTTCCCGATCGCAGAAACCCTCCGAGAAACGCGGGGGCGGGCCGGTTGTCGATGGCCTCGACTCCGTGCCATCGGGCCCACCATGAGGGGCTGATCGCGGCCGTTCGCCGATCGATCAGAGCGCGATGTTCGGTCCCGTCATAGCGGCGCGCGGCGGGGGTCTGGCTCATCGCGCGATTCATGCGTGCGAACTGTTCGAACGCCTTGTCGCTCTGTCCCAGGCGGTCCGCTGTGTGACCGATGAACTGAGCGAGCACGATCTCGTCGAGCTCTTCGGGATCGGCCGATTCGGCGAGCTCGAGGGCCTTTGCGAGATCGCCCTCCCGGCGCAGAAGCAGCGCCTCGCTGAATGCGATTGCGGGCCCCGTCACCCCCTCTGCGTTGGCCTGCTCCAGCAGCCTTCGCAGCTCGGCCACGCGATTGTCCTGTTCGAGCAGGATCGCCAGGTTCAGGATCGCCCGTGCGCAGTCCGGTTGCAGCCGCAGCGCCATCCGGTGCGACCGTTCCGCCTCGGTACGCCGCTCGAGCGCTGCAAAGCACTGGCCGATGAGGACCAGCACTTCCGGATCGCCCCTGCCCCCCCTGGCAGCCGCGGACAGGCGGAGGAGAGCATCCTCGTGCCGGCCGAAGCGCAACAGTGACTTCCCCAGCTCGAGGTTGATGTCCGGGTCCTGCGGATCGAGCGCGAGGGCGCGCTCGAGCGCCGCGTCACCAGCATCGAACCGGCTTGCGACGATGCACGCGTGACCGAGATTGAGCCATACGCGCGGGGCGAGGGGGTCCAGCTCGGCGGCCTTTGCCAGCGCGGCGATGGCTTCGTCGGTTCGCCCGGCGTCGAGCAGCGCATTGCCGTAGTTATTCAGCAAGCGCGCATCGGCAGGGTCGGCTTCTGCAAGGGCGGCGAGGCGGGAGACGGCTGCTTTTGCGTCGCCCGACATTCGCGCGGCCTGCGCCATCAGCTGCTGGGCCGCCGGATGCTGACTTATCGGCCGGCAAAGCGCCTCAACATCCGGAAACGCGCCCGCATCGATTGCGGCCCGAGCTGCATTGAGCCGAAGATCGGGATCGGACGGCGCCAGTTCGATCGCCCGGCGGAGCGTCGCCAACCCCTCGGCCGGGTTGCCGCCCTGCGCCTGCGCAACTCCGAGGAAATGAAGAATTGACGGGTTGTCGGGCATGCTGCGGGCCGCCCGCTGGGCCATCTTGCAGGCTTGCTCGAAATTGCCCGCCTGCGCGGCGCGCGAG
>JBHWTG010000199.1:0-3045 GCA_043427735.1 Tsuneonella sp.
CCGCTGCGCTCGACGAGCTCGCGGCTGGCGAGGATGTTGGTCTCGAGGCTCTTGTTCGCTCCTTCCAGTCGCGCCGCGGTGTTCATGCTGTCGCCGAGCGCGGTGTACTGGATGCGGTTCTCCCCGCCGAAGTTGCCGACCACCGCCTCGCCGTAGTGGAGCCCCACGCGGGTGCGGCCGATCGCCGGCAGCGCGGAATCGGACCTGGCGACCTCAGCGCGAAAGTCCTCCCCCGCCTGCCACAGCGCGTATCCCGCCTTGGCCGCGCGCGTGCCGTCGTCGTCGCGCGCGATCGGTGCGCCCCAGAACGCGACCACCGCATCGCCGACGAACTTGTCGAGCACTCCGCCATGGTCGAGCACGACCTTGCTCAACAGCGACAGGTAGCGGTTGACCAGCCGGGCGACCTGCTCGGGGGCGAGCGCGTGGCTCATCTTGGTGAACCCCTCGAGGTCGGAGAATAGCACGTAGATCTGCTTCTTTTCTCCGTGCAGGGCGAGCAGCTCGGGATGCTCGATAATCTCGCGCGCCATCTCCGCGGGAAGGTACTTGCCGAGCGCGCCTTGCGCGAAATTGCGCTGCACCGCCCCGGCCGTGCGCGCCGCCGAGGTGACCGCGGTAAATGCGAGGATCCAGCCGAGCACCCAGCCCACCGCGGGCAGGCCGTATGTGTCGACCCCGTTGAACTGCATCGCAAACGGCACGCCGATCATCACCGCGAACTGCGCTGCCAGCAGCGCGTAGATCCGCCAGCTGCCCCATTCGAGCAGGCCGGTCAGTACCGCCATCAGCACGAACAGCGCGGCGAACGCCCACAACGTGATCGGCAGCGGCCGATTGGGCGCCTTGCCGTCGAGCATCTGGGCGATCATCTCGGCGTGGACCTGCAGGCCGGGCGGGGGCTCCTCGCCCGACCATTCGCTCAAGGGGGTGGGCACCCGGTCGGTATCGACGATGTCGCCGCCGATCAGCACGTAGCGGCCTGCCACCGCCGGGGCGAGCGCTTCGGCGAGCGCGGGGTCGACGAACGTCTGGATCGGCAACGAGGCGAACAGCGGCAGCTCGGCGCTGGCCGGCAGGCGATAGGCCAGCGCGCCGGTGTAGCCGGGCAGCGTGCGCTCGCCCTCGCCGGCGTCCGCCAGCATCCGGCGCCCCAGCACCGGCGGCAGGCCGTAATGAATTTCGGGCCACAGGCGGGTGACGCCGAACTGGTCGCTCAGGCGCACGCTGGCTGGCCGCGCCCGGCTGCCTTCGAGCCGGGCGAGAAACGACTTGAGGTACTGCTCTTGTTCGTATTCGATGCTGCCCTCGTTGGTGGCGACATCGGCGTAGCCGACCGCGACCGGGGTCTTCATCGCGCGCAGCGCCGCGATCAGCTCGGCGTCCTCGTCCTGCGGCTGGTCGAACAGGATGTCGATGCCGATCGCCTTGGCGCCCATCGTGTCGAGATTGGCGAGCGCGCGCGCCAGCAGCCCGCGGTCGAGCGGGGAGCGCTTGCGCAGTTGGGCCAAGGTCTGATCGTCGTACACTACCAGCACCACCCTCGGATCCTGCTCCACCCGCCGCCGGTCGGCGGCGAGGAAGCTGCGGAAATCGTACATCGCCCGCTCGGCCGGGCTGACCACCGGCAGCTCGCTGTCCGGCGTCACTCCCCAGCCGAACCGCGCGACCGCCAGCGCGATCAGCATCAGCACGCCGGTCAGCGCCAGCCGCCGCGGTCCGGCTTCCCGCACGTTGCGCCAGCCTCGCCGCAAGAGGCCGCGTGCGGGACCGTTGCTCACCCCTCGCTCCCGGCCCTCAGCTCGCGCTGAGCAGCGGCCGCTCGCCGTCGCCGATCAGCGCGAAGCCCGACCAGTAGAACGGGTGCGAAGTTTGCGCGTCGTCCATCAGTCCTTTCTGAGCTTCGAGCAACGCAGCGCCCACGGACACCCCGGGCGCGGCGTCGAACATGCTTTCGAACAACCGCTTGGTGGCGTCGAACTCGTCGGGCGCGGGCCAGTGACTGGCGATCACCTGGCGCCCCCCGGCGCCGATGAACGCGCGCACCAGCCCGTCCAATGCCTGCCCGCCGCCGCCCTCCACCCCGGCAGCCTGGGTCGCCTCCAGCCCCGCGAGGCTGGCGGTGTTGCAGGCCGACAGGATGACCAGATCGGCATCGAGCTCCAGATCGAAGATCTCGCCGAACTGCAGCAGGCCGTCGGAGCCCGGGCCGCCGAACGAGGTCAGCAGCGCCGGGCGCACCGGGCACCCGGCGCGCGGCGCGGTGACGATGCCGTGCGTGGCGAAATGGACGATGCGGAAGCGGTCGAGGTCGCCGCGCCCCTCAATCGCGGTATCGGTGAACGCCGCGCCGGTGATCAGCTCGGAGTGCGCCTGGCCGAGCTCGCGGCTGGCGGTGACCAGCTCGGCGGCCGAAATCGGGCGGTTCCATGCGGCGAGCGGCACCTCGCATCCGGGATCGCTGCCGCCTTCGGCCGACCGCACCAGCGCCGCCTGCGTGACCGGCCCGACCGGCTGGTTCTGCCCCAGGCCGAGATACAGCGCGGCGGCGCTCGACGAAGGCGCCTTGCGCGCATCGCGGAAGCTCGACGGCGAGAGCGCGGTGCTGATCGCACGGCCCCGGCCGAGCCAATCGATCCCGCGAAAATCGTACTCGTCGCCGCCGGCTTCCACCCGTCGGTTGTAGGCGTCGACCCCCGCCTGGCTCGCCACCAGCAGGTTGACCGGCAGCTCGAGCAGCGCGCCGTCGGGCTCGAACACCAGGTGCTCGACCGCGGCGAGGTCCCCCGCCACCGGGCCCATCACCGCGGCGAACAGCGCGCGGGCGGTGGCGACGTCGAACGGATACGTCGCGTTGACCCCGCCGACGGTCACCGAAATGCTGTCGCGCAGGCGGCCCACGAGCGCGGCGATTTCGGCCGCGCTCGCCCCCACCTTCCACCCGGTCGCGCTGGTGGGGGAAGCATAGACCGCGTACATCGAGCCACCCACCTTGGCGAGCTGCAGGTACGCTTCGTCCGGCCCCAGCAGCGCCCGCAGGTCGGC
>JBHWTG010000200.1:0-2725 GCA_043427735.1 Tsuneonella sp.
GATCGGCGGGCATCCGCGCTCGCGCGCATCTGCCCCGCCAGCACCTGCGCCTGCTGGCGCTGCGCCAGCGGCACGAATCCGTCCATCTGCCGGATCGCCGGCCCCGCCTGCGGCAGCCCCGCGGCGTTCGCCAGGGTCAGCAGCGCGTAAGCCTTGACCCAGTCCTTGGCGACGAGGTCGCCGTTGAAATGCGCGATTCCGACCAGATACTGCGCGCGCGGATCGCCGCGCTCGGCGGCCGCAAGGACATACGGCAGGGCCTGTTCGCGCCGCCCGTCCTGGAACAGCAGCAGGCCATAGTTGTCGGCGGCCTTGAGGTGACCCTTGGCCGCGGCGCGCGCGTAAAGCGTTTCGGCCTGCTTCGCATCCTGCGCGACCCCGCGGCCCAGGCGATAGGCCTGCGCGAGGTTGAACAGCGCGTCGGGATCGCCCTTGGCCGCCGGCGTGCGCCACTCGGCCACCGCGCGCGCGTAGTCGCCGGCACTCCAGGCATCGACCCCCGCCTTGACGTCGGCATGGGCCGCGCCGGCCCAGGCAAGCGCCCCGCCGATCGCGGCGGCGGCGGCCAGCGCTGGCTTCCATCGCGTCATCGCTGCGCACCCCTTTCACACGCCCGCGGCGCGGCTTTCCAGGGAAACTGACATAGTGAACGGCCCGTTAGCAAAAGGTTTCTTGTCGCCCGATTTTCGCGCGTTCCGCCGGCGCGGGCCCGCGCGCAGCGTTAACTCAATATTAGGGTCATCCTGCGATCCCCTGCCCCGAGAGGTGCATCGACGCGCCTCGGCATGGGCAATCTAACAGGGGATCCAGCCTTGCGCGTTCTGGCATTGGCTTCGCAGAAGGGCGGTTCGGGCAAGACCACCCTTTCGGGACACCTGGCGGTGCAGGCGCAACGCGCCGGTGCCGGCCCGGTGGTGCTCATCGACATCGATCCGCAGGGCTCGCTCGCCGACTGGTGGAACGAGCGCGAGGCGGAATACCCGGCTTTCGCGCAGACCACGGTCGCCCGGCTCGCCAGCGATCTCCAGGTCCTGCGCCAGCAGGGCTTCAAGCTCGCGGTGATCGACACCCCGCCGGCGATCACCATGGCGATCCAGTCGGTCATCGGCGTGGCCGAACTGATCGTGGTGCCGACCCGGCCGAGCCCGCACGACTTGCGCGCCGTGGGCGCCACGGTCGACCTCTGCGAGCGCGCGGGTAAGCCGCTCATTTTCGTGGTCAACGCCGCCACCCCCAAGGCGAAGATCACCAGCGAGGCCGCGGTTGCGTTGAGCCAGCACGGCACCGTCGCGCCGATCACGCTGCACCACCGCACCGACTTCGCCGCCTCGATGATCGACGGCCGCACGGTGATGGAGGTCGATCCCGAAGGGCGCTCCGCCGCCGAGATGGCCGCCCTGTGGAACTATGTATCCGACCGCCTCGAAAAGAACTTCCGCCGCACCGTGTTCGCGGCGCCAAACGCCGCCCACCACCTCCAGCAGGCGCCCGGCGCCGCTTATCGCCCGCAAGGCGGCTTCGGCCGCCGCGTCGCGCAGTAACCCGCGGAAGAGGGCCGATCGCAGTGGCCGAGACTTCCTTCGCCTCGCTGAGCCCGACGCTCCTCGCCCGCAAGGGCGGCGCCAAGCCGGCCATGCGCCCGCAGCATGCCGCGCTCGCCGCCATGCCGGAGACTGCGCCTGCGGTCGATCCCGAAAAGCTCGAGGACCTGGGCTGGAACGACATGGGCGATGGCGAGGGACATGCCCAGACCGCCGACATCGTCCACCTCTCGCCGGCGCCGCGCGAGCCGGCTCCCGAACCCGCCGTGCTTCGCCAGCGCGAAACGATCGCTCGGCGCATCGCGCCCGCGCCGAGGGGACGCCCGCGCGCCGGCCGCGCCGCCTTCACGCTGCGGCTCGACGGCGAACGCCATCTCAAGCTCAAGCTTGCTTGCGCCGTGCGCGACATCAGCGCGCAGGCCTTCGTTACCGAGGCGCTCGACGCGCTGCTCGCCGAAATGCCCGAACTCGACGCGCTCGCCGCGCAGGTCAAGCGGCGCTGACGATCGGAAGGATCAAAGGGGACATGACCATGCACCGCTCCACCCGCATGCTGACGCTGGCCGCCGGCACCGCGCTCGCCTCGCTGTCGCTGGCCGGCTGCGCAACCAAGGCCGCTCCCCGAGCGGAGCTGTCCGCCAGCAACGCCGAGATCGCGCTCAAGCAGGGCAAGGTCACCGCGGCCATCGCGCACGCCGAAGCGGCGGTGCTGGCAGACCCGCGCAACGCGGCCTACCGCACGACGCTCGGCGCCGCCTACATGGAAGCGGGTCGGTTTCTCTCGGCCCGGACCAGCTTCGACGACGCGATCGAACTCGGCGACGAAAGCCCGCGCACCGCGCTGGGTTTCGCGCTCGCGGCGATTGCGACCGGTGACCGGGGCGCAGCGCTGCAGGTGCTCGACGAATGGCAGGCGGACATTCCCGCGGCCGATCTGGGCCTGGCGCTGGCACTCGCCGGCGAGACCGCCCAGGGCGTCCATGTGCTGTCGAACGCTGTCCGTGGCGGCGACAACACGCCCAAGGCGCGCCAGAACCTCGCCTATGCGCTTGCGCTCAATGGCAACTGGGCGGGCGCGCGGATAATGGCGGCGGAAGACGTGCCGGCCGACCAGCTCGATGCGCGCATGGCGCAATGGGCCGCGATGGCGCAGGCCGAGCATCGCGCCGAACGCGGCGAGATCG
>JBHWTG010000201.1:0-4464 GCA_043427735.1 Tsuneonella sp.
CGTGTTTGTCGGCGGCCGATAAAGGTTTCGTGGGTGGGGCGGCGCTGCGCAGCAGCGCGCGCCCGCTAGCGGGGCTCGACCCATCCGATCGACCCGTCGCGGCGGCGGTAGACCATGTTGTGCCGGCCCGTTCCAGCATTCTTGAACAGCATCGCGTTGGTATCGCGCAAGTCGAGCATCATCACCGCATCGGCCACGCTCGTCTCCGGGATGTCGGCGGTGGTCTCGGCGATGATCATCGGCGCATCGGCCACTTCGACCTCGTCGGCCTCGGCATCGGGCGCGGCGATGATCGAATAGGCGGCTGCCTCCTCGCGCGCAGCGTGCGCGGCCTGCTCGTGGCGGTCCTGCAGCCGCCGTTTGTAGCGCCTGAGCTGCTTGTCGATCTTCTCGGCCGCCTGGTCGAGCGCGAGGTGGGCGTCCTGCGCGACGCCGTGCGCCTTGAGGATCAGACCCTGCATCACATGGGTGACGATATCGCAGCTGAACGCGCCGGCGGGCGCCTTGCCGAACGTCACGTGCGAGGAAAGCGCCCGGTTGAAGTATTTGTCGACGATGGCGGTGAGGCGCTCGCTCACATGTTCCTGCAGCGCTGCGCCGGTTTCGATCTGGTGGCCCGAGACGCGAATATCCATCGGTGATGATGCTCCTGTTGATTTCCTGCGACCCCCGATGATGAAACTCTAGGCGGCCCAGATCGCTCCCTCGATCCGGCCGACAAATGCGGCGTGGCGCGCCAACTCCTCGACCGAGGGTGCATGCGGGCGGGCCGGCCGGAAAGGGCGCTCGCGTACCGGATGAAGCACGGTCCCGACCGAATCCTCGAGCGGTTCGCCGGCAAGCGACAACCCGATCTGCCGCCCTCCGGTGAGCTCGATGTAGACTTGCGCGAGAAGCTCGGCGTCGAGCAGCGCGCCGTGCTTGACCCGGTGGCTGCGGTCGATGCCGTAGCGAGTGCACAGCGCATCGAGCGAGAGCTTGGCGCCCGGATGCCGGCGCTTCGCGAGCCCGACCGTATCGACCATCCGGCTGGTGCACACCGCCTCGAGCCCGCACAGGTCAAGCTCGGCGTTGAGGAAGGCGAAGTCGAAGCCGGCGTTGTGCGCGACCAGCGGGGCGTCGGCGATGAACGCGAGCAGTTCCGCGCACTTGTCGCGGAAACGCGGCTTGTCGGCGAGGAACGCAGCGCTCAGACCGTGGACCGCCTCGGCCCCTTGCGGCATGTCGCGATCCGGGTTGAAGTAGGCGTGGAAGGTGGCCCCGGTCGGCACCCGGTTGACGAGCTCGATGCAGCCGATCTCGACCATCCGATCGCCCGTCGTCGGATCGAGGCCGGTGGTCTCGGTATCGAACACGATTTCGCGCATGAGCGGGCAAGCTATCGGCGCGTTCGGCGCGCCTGACAAGGGGGTTGGCGCGCGCTAGCGAGCGGTGAGCCGCGCGATCAGCGCCTTCACCGCTTCCTCGGTCGCGTGCAGCGTGGTCCCGGTATCGATCAGGTAGTCGGCCCGCGCGCGCTTCTCCGCATCGGGCACCTGGAGCGACAGGATGCGGGCGAACTTCTCCGGCGTCATCCCCGGCCGCGCGAGCACCCGCGCGCGCTGGACTGTGGCCGGCGCCGAGACCACCGCGATCGCGTCGACCTGCTCCCACCCGCCTTTCTCGAACAGCAGCGGAATGTCGAACACAACCAGCGGCTCGCCGGCGTGCTCGATCATGAAGGCATGACGCCGGGCGGCCACCGCCGGGTGGACGATTGCCTCGAGCCGCGCGAGCGCTTCGCGGTCGCCGAACACGCGGGCGCCGAGCTCGTCGCGCAGCACCCCGTCGGCGCCGGTCGAGCCGGGGAAGGCCGTCTCGATCGCCGGCAGCAGCGCGCCGCCGGGACCTTGCAGCCGGCGTACCTCGGCGTCGGCGTCGAACACCGGCACGCCGGCCGCCTCGAACATCGCCGCCACGGTGGACTTGCCCATGCCGATCGAGCCAGTGAGTCCGAGGATGACCGGACGGCTCATCCCAGCATTGCCCGCAAATCGACATCGGCGGCACGGGGAGGAGCCGTGCCGAAGAAGCGCTCGAACGCGAGCGCCGCCTGCCCGATCAGCATCGCCAGACCGTCGACCGTGCGGTGGCCGGCCCCGCGCGCGGTGCGCAGAAATGGCGTTTCGACCGGGTCGGTGACGATATCGTATGCGATCGCGCCCGGCGGGCCGTGGCTCCAGTCGAACGCCAGCGGCGGCTGGCCGCGCATGCCGAGCGGGGAGGCGTTGACGACCAGATCGAGGCACCGGCTACGGTCGTCGAACGCGAAATCGGTCGGATGGGCGAAATGCGCGAGGTCCACCGCGTGATGCTCGCCGCCCGGGTCGAGCGCATCGAGCAGCCCTCGCGCCTTGGCCTGATCGCGCCCGGCGAGCACGATCATGAACTTTTCCCGCGCCAGCGCCGCGACGATCGCTCGCGCCGCGCCGCCGGTTCCCAGGACCCGGGCCATACGGAAATAGTGCGTCTGCGCGAGGTCGGCCGCGAGCGGTTCGAGGAACCCGCCCGCGTCGGTGTTGGTGCCGACCAGCACGCCGTTCTCGGGCACCACGGTGTTGACCGCGCCGATCGCTGCGGCGAGCGGGTCGAGCCGGTCGAGATGGGCGATAATCGCCTGCTTGTGCGGCATGGTCACGTTGCAGCCGCGCCAGCTCGCATCGCCGCGGCGATCGGCGAGGTACGCGGCGAGCTCTTCCGCGGCGACCCGGGTGGCGCGGTAGTCGGCAGCGATTCCGAGCCGGTCGAGCCAGAAGCGGTGAATCGCCGGCGACTTCGATTGCGCGATCGGTTCGCCGATGACCTCGGCATACGCGCGGCTCATGCGGGCAGCTCGCCGAAGTCGCGCAGCGCGTCGAGCAAAGGCAGCAGCGGCATGCCGAGCACGGTAAAATGGTCGCCCTCGATCGCCTCGAACAGCTGCACCCCGCGCGCTTCGATGCGGAACACGCCGACGCAGCCGGCGACCGCTGGCCATTCGGCATCGAGGTAGCCGGCGACGAAATCGTCCGACAGGGCGCGCACCGACAGCCGTGCCACGTCGGCGTGCGACCAGACGATCGCCCCGTGTCGCACCAGCGCGGCGGCCGAATGCAACTCCATCGTGCGCCCCGAGAAGTGGCGCAGATGCTCGGCTGCTTCCTCGCGCGAGCCGGGCTTGTCGAACCGTCGCCCGCCGACCGAGACCAGCGAATCGCTGCCGAGCACAAGGTCGCCCGTGCCGTCGACAGCTCGCGCTTTCGCCCGGGCCAGCGCCAGCGCGACATCGCCATGCGCCGCGCCCGCCAGCGTGCGCTCGAGCGCACGCTCGTCGATCGCGGCCGGCTGGCAGCGGAACGCGACGCCGGCTGCCTCGAGCATCGCCCGGCGCGAGGCGCTTCTGGAAGCGAGCACGATCATCCCGGCACGATCACGAGGCGATCTTCGCCTCGCGCTCGCCGTACAGGCGGATCACCGCCGCGGCGGTCTCCTCGATCGAGCGGCGGGTGACGTCGATCACCGGCCAGTCGTTGTCGGCGAACAGCCGGCGGGCGAACTTCACCTCGGCCGCCACCCGCTCGGCATCGACATAGTCGCTCTCGCGCCCCTCGGCGATCGTCAGCAGCCGGTTGCGCCGGATCTGGATCAGCCGGTCGGGAGCGGTGGTCAGCCCGACGATCAGCGGATGCCGCAGGCTGTAGAGCGCGGGCGGCGGCGGGCTCTCGACCACCAGCGGAATGTTGGCGACCTTGTAGCCGCGATTGGCGAGATAGATGCTGGTCGGAGTCTTCGAGCTGCGCGATACTCCGGCGAGGACAATGTCGGCCTCCTCCCAATCTTCCCAACCGACCCCGTCGTCGTGCGCGATGGTGTACTGGATCGCCTCGACCCGGGCGAAATAGGCCTCGTCCATCGCGTGCTGGCGGCCGGGGCGGCCGTGCGTCGCCTGCTGCCCCAGGTGCGCCTCGAGCGCCGCGGTCACCGCGTCGAGCACCGGCACGGCGGGCAGCCCCAGCACCCGGCAATGCTCTTCCAGCCGCGTGCGGATGTCGTCGTTCACCAGCGTGAACAGCACCAGGCCCGGGTTGCCCGCAAGATCGGGCACGATCCGGTCGAGGTGCTGGCGGCTCCTCACCATGGGCCAGAAATGGCGCTGGATATCGGCCTCGTCGAACTGCGCGAGCGCGGCCTTGGCGATCATCTCCAGCGTCTCGCCGGTCGAATCCGACAACAGATGGAGATGGATGCGCGGCATGGGCCCCCCTGTGGAGAAGGGCCGGCATAAACCACGGGAGGGGCAGGCGGACAAGCCGCCCCGCCTGATCCATCCCCGCTGCCCGGAATTCCGCGAGAGGCCTTGTGGACATGCGCGCTGACCCGCCCACAGGACCGGGATAGCGGGGAAAACCAGGGCTTGACGCACAGCGGCGCGGATTCGCATGGGCT
>JBHWTG010000202.1:0-3657 GCA_043427735.1 Tsuneonella sp.
GGAGTGCGGCGGGGGAAGCGATATAGATGATGCCTCCGCCCGTCGCAGCCCCCACCCTCGTCGGCCCGGGCCTGACCCGGGCCTAGGCTATTCTTCGAGGCCTCGCGGAGAACAGCCCAGCCCCGGGTCAAGCCCGGGGGCGACGACCATGGTGTGGAAAGGGCTGCTTTGGGTGGTGGTTGCCAAGCGATTCGCTTGTGTTAGTCTCGGCCACGGGGAGAACCGGATGCGCCAACTGCAGGGCATGGATGCGAGCTTCGTCGCGCTCGAGACCCGCAACTCGCCGATGCACATCGGCTCGATCCTGATCTACAACCCCGCCACCGCACCCGGTGGCTTCGTCCGCTTCAAGGACATCCTCAAGTTCTTCGAGAGCCGGCTGCAGCTCAGCAAAACCGTGCGCCAGCGGATGGTGCGGGTGCCGTTCGACCTCGATTATCCGTACTGGATCGAGGACCCGGACTTCGATCTCGAATACCACCTCCGCCACGTCGCGCTCCCGAAGCCCGGGGACTGGCGCCAGCTGTGCATCCAGGCCGCGCGCGTCTTCGCCCGGCCGCTCGATCTCACGCGCCCGCCGTGGGAGTTCACCGTGATCGAGGGCCTCGACAACGTGTCCGGCGTCGCCCCCGGCAGCTTCGCGATGGTCACCAAGGTGCACCACGCGGCGATCGACGGGATGAGCGGGATCGACCTGATGGAAGCGATGCACACGCTCGCGCCCGACGCCCCGCCGCCGGCCGAGCCCGACACCTGGAAGCCCGGGAAAGTGCCCACCCCGGCCGAACTGCTCGGCAAGAGCTACCTCAACGCGGTGACCAATCCGTTGAAGCAGCTCGAGGTCGCGGGGAAAGCCGCGCCGGGCATCGCCAGGGCGCTGAAGGGCCTGGTGGCCAGGGACTTCAAGGTCTCGGGCGAGATGGTCGCGCCCAAGACCCGGTTCAACAAGGTGATCTCCGCGCATCGGGTGGTCGAGGGACGGAGCGTACCGCTGGCCGACATCAAGGCGATCCGCGCCCTGGTGCCCGGAGCGAAGGTCAACGACGTGTTCCTGGCGATCGTCGGCGGCGCCTTGCGCAAGTACCTCCTCGCCAAGCGCGACCTGCCCGCCAAGACCCTCACCGCGATGGCGCCGATCTCGGTCCGCTCCGGGCAGGAGAAGGGCGACATGGGCAACCAGGTGGCGGCGATGATTGCCCCGCTGGGCACGCATATCGCGGACCCGGCCGAACGCCTGAGCTTCTGTCACGAGCGCACGGTCAACTCGAAAGCGATGACCGAGGCGATCGGCGCGCGCAACATGACCGAGGCGAGCAAGGTCAGCCCGGCGCTGTGGATGAGCCTCGGCGCGCAGCTTTATACCCGCCTGGGCCTCGCCAACCGCGGCATGGCGCCGATGTTCTCGACCGTGGTCACCAACGTGCCCGGCCCGCCGGTGCCGATCTATTCGGCCGGGGCGCGGCTCGAGAGCATGTTCGGGCTCATCTGCCTGACCGACGGCATGGGCCTGGGCCACACCGTGCAGAGCTATTGCGACGAGGCGACGATCACCTTCACCGCCTGCCGCGAGCTGTTGCCAGATCCCGAATTCTACGCGCAGTGCATCGAGGACAGTTTCGCGGAGCTGCGCGATGCCGCCCGCGCCGCGGCGAGCGAGCCCCGCTCGCGGCCGACCCCTCCACGCCGCAGTGCAACAAAAGTCAAATCGGGCACCAAGCCGCGCCCCGGCCGTTCCAAGCCCGAACCCGCCGCCAAACCCGCGGCGCGCAAGAAGGCTTCCACACCATGACCGCCGCCACGATCACCGCCCCCCGGGGCCAATCCGCACGCCACCGCGCGCATCCGCCGAGCAAGCTGCTGGCGCTGACCGAAGGCCACCGCGCCATGGGCGAGCTGGCCGCGTTCGTCGCGCTGCGCCCGCTGCTGTCGTTCCTGCCGCGCGGCGACGGGCACGGCGTGCTCGTGCTCCCGGGCTTTCTGGCGACCGACAGCTCGACCGTGCCGATGCGTCGCCTGCTTGGCCAGCTCGGATACGAGGTCGCCGGGTGGAACCTCGGGCGCAACCTCAAGGTCGACAACGCACGGGTCGAGGCGATGGCCGGGTGCGTGCGCGATCTCTACGACAAGACCGGCGGCAAGATCTCGATCATCGGCTGGAGCCTCGGCGGGGTGTTCGCGCGCGAGCTCGCCAAACAGCTGCCCGAAATGGTTCGCCAGGTGATCACGCTCGGCAGCCCGATCAGCGACAACTTCCGCTACACCAACGCGCGGCCCCTGTTCGAGGCGATCAACGGCAAGCGCCCGCAGCCGATGCGCACCGGCAAGTTCCGCCGGCTGGCCGATGCGCCGCCGGTGCCCACCACCTCGATCCTGACCAAGGCCGACGGCGTGGTCCACTGGCGCGGCTCGGTCCAGCATCCCGACCGCGGGCACGAGGCGACCGAGAACATCGAGGTGTTCGCCAGCCATGTCGGCCTCGGCGTCAACCCCGCGGTGATGCTCGCGATCGCCGACCGGCTCGCGCAGCCGGAGGGCGAATGGCGCCCGTTCGAGGCCAAGGGGCTTGCCGGGATGCTGTTCCCGAAGTCCCGGCTGCATTGAGCTAGAACAGCAGGAAAATCGCGCCGACCCCCGCGAAGACCGCGCCCACCGCGGCGAAGGCGAGGAAGGTGACGAGCGAGGGCCGATCGATTGCGAGCGTGCTGCGGGCCGGGTCTGCGGGATCGCACCATGCGGCGACGCGCGCGCCAACCGGGTGCGCCGCCAGCCACGCATCGGCTTCGCGCTTGTTCGAAAACGCGTCGCGCGCGAGCCACACGCGCGTGCCCTCGAACTCCCGTCCCCCGGCGCGATAGGCATAGGTCGCTTCGGGCACGAAGGTGACGCTCTCGTCGCCTTCGGAATCGCGGTCGATTCGCTCGCGGATCGCACACGCCCGAATGGTCGCCTCGGTCTGCTGCCAGGTGCGGGCGGCGGCCGCGCACTCGGCCAGCTTCGCGCGATGCCGCCGCCAGGCGAGGCCGACGAACAGCGCGCCCAGCGCAATCATTGCGATCCCGAACCACGTCATCGTGCGCCCCCCTTTGGCCTCTCCCTAACGGGCCAGGCCAACCCGGGCGTGAAATTTCCCGACAAGCGAACCTTAGGTCAGAACATCTTGCGGAACTCGATCTCGACATAGCGGCCGACCGGGTCGATCAGGCCCGGCTGGTACCGCAACGGCACAGCGCCGGTATCGTCGGTCACCCGCTGGCGGGCGTCGAACAGGTTGTTCACCGCGATGCCGAAGCGGGTGCCCTTCCAGAAGCCCGGATCGCCCTCCCCCGTCAGCCATTTCTGCTGCTCGAGATTGACGAAGCCGCGCAAGTTGAAGGTGGCGAGCGCCCCGAAGCGCAAGTCGCTCGATCCCGGCAGCCCGCTGCCACGCACCATCGTGGGCCCGCGGTAGTTGGCGCTGACCCGGGTGCCGATGCCGTTGCGAAACACCCCGCCTTCGAGCTGGAGCGTATGGCGCGAGACCCCGCTCTCGCCGAGCGCCTCGCCCGCGAGAAGGTCGAGCACGGGACCCCCCGCCGCGATCTGTGCGCGGTTCGACAGCTCGATCGAGTGGTAGAGCGACAGGCTCCAGCGGCCCTGCCCGTCGCCGCCGCCCAACTC
>JBHWTG010000203.1:0-8527 GCA_043427735.1 Tsuneonella sp.
GCCTCCGAGGCAGCCAGGGCCGAGCCCGAACCCGCCGAGGCCGCCGCCGATGCGGCCGCCGACACCGGCGCGCAAACCGCCAATGGGGCGGGCGAAGCCGGCGAAAGCGGCGACGAAGCCGGTGCCACCCCGACCCCGGCCGCGCGCCGCTTCACGCCCGTCGCCCGGCCCGAGATCAAGCGCCCCGAGAAGAAGAAGGACGAGAAGCGCCCGGCCGGCGATGCCGATCGCGGGGGCGGCGGCGACCGCCGCTCGGGCAAGCTCACGGTCACCCGCGCGCTCAACGAGGACGAGGGGCGCCGGGCGCGTTCGCTCGCGGCCCTGAAGCGCGCGCGCGAGAAGGAGCGGCGCACCCATGGCGGCCCGTCGGCCCCGCGCGAGAAGCAGGTCCGCGACGTCGTCGTGCCCGAGGCGATCACCGTGCAGGAGCTCGCCAACCGCATGGCCGAAAAGGGCGCCGACCTGGTGAAGGCGCTGTTCAACATGGGCCTGATGGTCACCGTCAACCAGACGATCGACCAGGACACCGCCGAGCTGCTGGTCGAGGAGTTCGGCCACAACATCACCCGTGTGAGCGAAAGCGACGTCGACATCGTCTCGACCGAGGACGTCGATCCGCCCGAGAGCCTCAAGCCGCGCCCGCCGGTGGTGACGATCATGGGCCATGTCGACCACGGCAAGACGTCGCTGCTCGACGCGCTGCGCGGGACCGACGTGGTCAAGGGCGAGGCCGGCGGCATCACCCAGCACATCGGCGCCTACCAGATCACCACCAAGAGCGGCGACAAGGTGACCTTCCTCGACACCCCGGGCCACGCCGCGTTCACCGAGATGCGCGCGCGCGGGGCGAACGTGACCGATATCGTCGTGCTGGTGGTCGCCGGCGACGACGGGATCATGCCGCAGACGATCGAGGCGATCAATCACACCAAGGCGGCCGGCGTGCCGATGATCGTGGCGATCACCAAGGCCGACCGCGACGAGTACAACGCGCAGCGGATCCGCGAGCGCCTGCTCGAGCACGAAGTCATGGTCGAGGCGATGAGCGGCGAGGTGCAGGACGTCGAGGTCTCGGCCAAGACCAGGGCCGGGCTCGACGAGCTGATCGACAAGATCCTGCTCCAGGCCGAACTGCTCGAGCTCAAGGCCAACCCCGATCGCCCGGCCGAGGCGACCGTGGTCGAAGCGCAGCTCGACAAGGGCCGCGGGCCGGTGGCGACCGTGCTCGTCACCCGCGGCACGCTCAAGCGCGGCGACGTGTTCGTCGTCGGCACCGAGAGCGGCAAGGTCCGCGCGCTGGTCAACGACAAGGGCCAGCAGGTGAAGGAAGCGGACCCGGCGCTGCCGGTCGAGGTGCTCGGCCTGGGCGGCGTGCCCGACGCGGGCGAGCAGCTCACCGTGGTCGAGAACGAGGCGCGCGCGCGCGAAGTCGCCGCGTTCCGCCAGGCGAGAGCGACCGAGAAGCGCACCACGCTCGCGCCGACCAACTTCGACACGATGTTCTCCAACCTGAAGAGCGATGTGGTCGAATACCCGGTGGTGGTGAAGGCCGACGTCAAGGGTTCGGTCGAGGCGATCGTGACCGCGCTGCACAACATCTCGAACGACGACATCAAGGTGCGCGTGCTGCACGCCGGGGTTGGCGCGATCACCGAGAGCGACGTGGTGCTGGCGGCGGCCAGCGGCGCGCCGATCATCGGCTTCAACGTCCGCCCCAATCCCAAGGCGCGCGACCTGGTGGCGCGCGACAAGGTGCGGATGATGTACTACGACGTCATCTACCACCTGACCGAGGACGTCTCGAAAGAGATGGCCGGCGTGCTCGGCCCGCTCAAGATCGAGAACGTGCTCGGCCGCGCCGAGGTCAAGGCGGTGTTCCCGGCGGGCAAGCGCGACAAGGCCGCCGGCCTGCTGGTGGTCGAAGGCGCGATCAGGAAGGGCCTCCACGCGCGGCTCACCCGCGAGGACGTGATCGTTTCGGCGACCACGATCGCCTCGCTGCGCCGCTTCAAGGACGACGTCGAGGAGGTCCGCGCGGGCCTCGAATGCGGCGTCGTGCTGGCCGACACCAACGACATCAAGCCGGGCGACCAGCTCGAGGTGTTCGAGGTCGAGGAGCGCGAGCGGGTGCTGTAGGAAATCCGTTTGGTTCGATGAACTTGGTCACCTATGCCGATCGCGCCGCAACCTGCGGCGGAAGGGTAGGTGATTTGATTGGATATAGAAGTTGTTGTGATTCTGGTTGTCGGCGTCGCCACGGTGATCGTGGCGCTCGTCGGACTTGTGGTTAAGCTCGTCGAGCTGGGTCGCAAGTAACCGGTGAGGGGGTCGGCGCTGGAACGTCCGGCCCCCAATATGCATAGGGCCCGAGCGCTGGAACGCTCGAGCCCAGGGCAGATGAAGTTGGATACTTCAGCTGTTGTGATGCGAGATACATACACGTTTGCAGGTAAATTTCAAGATGGCGCGCCAGTCCTCGACCCCCGAGCAGCAGTCGGTTCGCGTGCTCAAGGTGGGCGAGCGGGTGCGGCATATCCTGGCGGAGCTGCTCGCGCGTGGCGAGGTGCACGACGACGTGCTGACCGCGCACTCGGTCTCGGTCACCGAGGTGCGGATGACGCCCGACTTGCGCAACGCCGCCGCCTACGTGAAGCCGCTGCTGGGTGAGGACGAGGCCGCAGTGCTCAAGGCGCTCAGGACCAACACCGCGTTTTTCCAGCGCGAGGTCGCCAAGCGCCTCGGATTGAAGTTCGCCCCCAGGCTGGCGTTCAAGCCCGACGAGAGCTTCGACGAGGCCGAGCGGATCGAGCGCTTGCTCAGCGATCCCAAGGTCGCGCGGGACCTCGGCGACCTCGGCGAGGATTGACGGGGTTGCCGGTAAGACGTATCTTACCAGGATGACCGCGCACACCAAGCTTTCCGCCAAAGGGCAGGTGGTCATCCCCAAGGATGTGCGCGACCGGCTGGGGCTCGTCGAAGGCACGGTGTTCGACGTTATCGAACGCGGCGATGAGGTCGTGTTGCGGCGGAGCGGTGCTCGGCGAACCGGGAAAAGCGCGCGCGACGCCTTGCGCGAAATCCAGTCGTTCTATCGCTACGAGGGGCCGCCGCTGTCGATCGAGGATATGGACCGCGCGGTGGAACAGGACGTGCGTGACAAGTGGGAGCGCAAGGTCGCGCCACGTCGTGCCGACCCGTGAAATCGGTCGACACGAATGTTCTCGTGCGCTGGCTCTTGCGTGACGACCCCTTGCAGGCCGAATTGGCCGACGCGACGCTCGATCACCCGATCGAAATCGCTCTGACCGTGATGCTCGAACTCGGCTGGGTGCTGACCACTGTCGGGGGCATGACCCGCCAGCAGTGCGCCGACGCTTTTGCGGCGATCCTGACGATCGACGGCGCTGTCTTTGCGGATCGAGACGGTCTGGCGTGGGCGGTCGACCGCTATCGCGCCGGCGCTGACTGGCCGGACATGATCCATCTCCTGTCAACCCGGCATGCCCGGTCTTTCGCGACATTCGAGCGCCGATTGGCTCGCTCGGCCGGGACCTCGACGCCGATCCCGGTCGAAGTGATCGGCGCCTGATGGCCAAGCTCTATTTCTACTACGCGAGCATGAACGCGGGGAAATCCTCGACCCTGCTGCAGGCGGACTTCAACTATCGCGAGCGCGGGATGCGCACGATGCTGTGGACCGCCGATCTCGACAGCCGCGGCGCGGGCATGGTGCGCAGCCGCATCGGGCTCAAGGCCGACGCCCACCGCTATGGCCCCGACACCGATCTTTGGGCCGCGGTGACCGCCGCGCACCGCGGCGAGCCATTGGACGCGGTGCTGATCGACGAGGCGCAGTTCCTCACCAAGGTGCAGGTCTGGCAATGCGCGCGCCTCGCCGACGAGGCCGGCCTGCCGGTGGTATGCTACGGCCTCAGGACCGATTTCCAGGGCGAGCTGTTCCCCGGTTCGGCCGCGCTGCTCGGGATCGCCGACAAGCTCGTCGAGCTCAAGGGCGTCTGCCACTGCGGCCGCAAGGCGACGATGAACCTGCGGGTCGATGCCGGCGGCGCCGCCGTGCGCGAGGGCGCGCAGACCGAGGTCGGCGGCAACGAGCGCTACGTCGCGCTGTGCCGCAAGCACTTCAGCGCGGCGTTGGCGGGCTAGGGCGGGCACCCCACATAAGCGCCATGTCCGACACGCTGCAGCTCGCCGTCCTGCTGGTCCCCTGCCTGATCGTCGCGATCGTGTTCCACGAGGTCGCGCACGGCTGGGCCGCGCTCGCGCTGGGCGATCCCACGGCCAAGGAGCAGCGTCGCCTGAGCCTCAACCCGATCCGCCATGTCGATCCGGTCGGCACGCTGATCGTGCCCGGCGCGCTGGCGCTGCTGGGCGGGCCGATCTTCGGCTGGGCGAAACCGGTGCCGGTCAACTTCGCCCGTCTGGACAATCCCCGTCTCGGGATGATGCTGGTCGCAGCCGCGGGACCCGGAACCAACATCCTGCTCGCCGCGCTCGGCGCGGTCGCGCTGGGGCTTTATGTGGGCACGCTCGCGCTGCCGGCCGACGCCAGCGAGCTCGTGCTCGGCGGCCTCCTGCTGTTCATCAGCATCAACGTGTTCCTGGCGCTGTTCAACCTGCTGCCGATCCCACCGTTCGACGGGTCGCACATCGTCGAAGGCCTGCTGCCGAGAAGCCTGGCGCATCACTACGCCAAGCTGCGCAACCTGGGCATGCTGCTGTTCATCGCGCTGATCGCGGCGACCTGGGCGTTCCCCGACGCCGGGATCATCGAGAACACCGTGGGCCCGCCGGTCGAATGGGTGCGCGGGCAGTTTCTCGCGCTCGCGCAGCGGGTCGCCGGTGCCTGAGCAGCCGAGTGGCTGGCTGATCCTCGACAAGCCGCGCGGGCTCGGCTCGACCCAGGCGGTCGCGGCGGCGAAGCGCAACTTGCGCGAGGCCGGCTACGGCAAAGTCAGGATCGGGCATGGCGGCACGCTCGATCCGCTGGCGGAAGGGGTGCTGCCGATCGCGCTCGGCGAGGCGACCAAGCTCGCCGGGCGGATGCTCGACGCGAGCAAGGTGTACGAGTTCACGCTGCGCTTCGGCGAAGGGACCGACACGCTCGATGGCGAGGGCGTGGTGATCGAACGCTGCGCGCGGTTGCCGACGCTCGAGGAGATCGCAGCGGCGCTGCCGCGCTTTACGGGAGCCATCGAGCAGGCGCCGCCGGCGTACTCGGCGATCAAGGTGGATGGACAGCGGGCGTACCACCGGGTGCGAGCCGGGGAGACGGTGGAGCTCGCGGTCCGCGAGGTAACGGTGTTCGCGCTCTCTCCCCTCTCCTTCAGGGGAGGGTCCAACCCCTCCCCCGACGGGGAGGGGCTTCAAGAGGTCACCTTCCGCGCCCACGTCTCCAAGGGCACTTACATCCGCTCCCTCGCGCGCGACATCGCCCGCGCGCTCGGAACCTGCGGCCACGTGACCTATCTGCGCCGCACGCGGGCCGGGCCGTTCGGCGAGGAGCAGGCGATTTCGCTGGACATGCTGAACGAAATCGGCAAGGGCGCGCCCCTTCAAGACCACCTCCTGCCGCTGGAGGCGGGGCTGGACGGTATCCCGGCTCTCGACCTCGATCGGACAAGCGCGCAGGCGGCCCGCCAGGGCCGGGTTCTGTCCGATCAAGCCTTGCCCGACGGGCTCTTCCTCGCGCGATACGCCGGCGTGCCGGTGGCGCTGATGGAAGCCGCCGGGGGGACGGCCACCGTCGTCCGCGGCTTCAACCTACCGCTCGATACCGCGAAAGACGAAACGACATGACCATTACCGCCGAGAAAAAGGCCGAGATCATCAAGGACAACGCCCGCGAGAAGGGCGACACCGGTTCCCCCGAAGTGCAGGTCGCGATCCTCACCGAGCGCATCCGCAACCTCACCGAGCACTTCAAGGGCCACCACAAGGACAACCACTCGCGCCGCGGCCTGCTGATGATGGTCAACAAGCGCCGCTCGCTCCTCGCCTATCTCAAGAAGATCGACGTGGAGCGCTACAACGCGCTGATCGCGAAGCTCGGGCTTCGCAAGTGACGTGATGCTTCGGCCCGCCATTGGCGGGCCGTTTAGCATCGCGTCATCCCCGCGAATGCGGGGATCTCGGGCCTTCAGGTCCGAACTAGACTGCCTGAGGTCCCCGCCTTCGCGGGGACTCACAATGAGGTTTCCTTCGCAATCCGGCGAAGGGGCCTAGGGGCCGCGGCCCCGCACCGGACCGGGACGGCTTCCCCGGATTTGCAGGCCCCGCACCGCAATATGGCCGTGCGGGTCACGAAGGAAACAACGAATGTTCGACACCAAGACCGTATCGATGCAGTGGGGCGGCAAGACCCTCACCCTGGAAACCGGGCGCATCGCGCGCCAGGCCGACGGCGCCGTATTGGCGACGTATGGCGAAACCGTGGTGCTGTGCGCGGTGACCGCCGCGCGTAGCGTGAAGGAAGGCCAGGACTTCTTCCCGCTGACCGTCCACTACCAGGAAAAGTTCTTCGCCGCCGGGCGCATCCCGGGCGGCTTCTTCAAGCGCGAGCGCGGCGCGACCGAGAAGGAGACGCTCGTCTCCCGCCTGATCGATCGCCCGGTCCGCCCGCTGTTCCCCGAAGGGTTCTACAACGAGATCAACGTCATCGCGCAGGTGCTGAGCTATGACGGCGAGACCGAGCCCGACATCGTGGCGATGATCGCCGCCTCGGCCGCGCTGACCATCTCGGGCGTGCCGTTCATGGGCCCGATCGGCGCCGCGCGGGTCGGTTACGCCGACGGCGAGTACACGCTCAACCCGCGCCAGCCCGAAGCGGCCGACGGCGCGCTCGACCTGGTGGTCGCGGCGACCGGCAACGCGGTGATGATGGTCGAATCCGAAGCCAAGGAGCTGTCGGAAGAAGTCATGCTCGGCGCGGTGCTGTTCGCGCACGACGAGATCAAGCAGGTCGTGAACCTGATCGTCGATCTGGCCGAGCAGGCGGCCAAGGAGCCGTGGCAGATCGACAAGGTCGAAGGCAAGGCCGAGACTCTCGAGGAACTGCGCAGCGTGATCGGCGAGGACCTCGCCGCCGCCTACAGGATCACCCTCAAGTCCGACCGCCAGAACGCGATCAACGCCGCGCGCGCCAAGGCCCGCGAGCATTTCGCCCACCTCGAGGCCGATGACCCGGCGGGCTACATGGGCCGGCTCAAGCTGGTCAAGAAGCTCGAAAGCGACATCGTCCGCAAGGCGATCCTCAAGGACGGCACGCGCATCGACGGCCGCCGGACCGACGAGGTCCGCCAGATCGAATCGCAGGTCCACATCCTGCCGCGCGCGCACGGATCGGCGCTGTTCACCCGCGGCGAGACGCAGGCGATCTGCACCACCACGCTGGGCACCAAGGACGCCGAGCAGATGATCGACGGGCTCGAAGGCCTGTCGTACGCGAACTTCATGCTGCACTACAACTTCCCGCCGTATTCGGTCGGCGAAGTCGGCCGTTTCGGGGCGCCGAGCCGGCGCGACACCGGCCACGGCAAGCTCGCCTGGCGCGCGCTGCGCGCGGTGCTGCCGAGCAAGGAGGAGTTTCCCTACACCATCCGCGTGGTCAGCGACATCACCGAGTCCAACGGCTCGAGCTCGATGGCGACGGTGTGCGGCGGTTCGCTGGCCCTCATGGATGCCGGCGTGCCGATCAAGCGGCCGGTGTCGGGCATCGCGATGGGCCTGATCCTCGAAGGCGAGGAGTTCACCGTATTGAGCGACATCCTCGGCGACGAGGATCACCTGGGCGACATGGACTTCAAGGTCGCCGGCACGTCCGAAGGCATCACCACGATGCAGATGGACATCAAGGTCGCCGGGATCACCCGCGAGATCTTCGAGGCGGCGCTGAACCAGGCCAAGGCCGGCCGCGCGCACATCCTCGCCGAGATGACCAAGGCGCTCGGCGAAGCCCGCACCGAGCTGTCCGCCCACGCCCCGCGGATCGAGACGATCACGATCGACAAGTCGAAGATCCGTGACGTCATCGGCACCGGCGGCAAGGTGATCCGCGAGATCGTCGCCGAGACCGGCGCCAAGGTCGACATCGACGACGAGGGGATCATCAAGATCAGCTCGTCCGACGTGAACCAGATCGAGGCGGCCCGGAAGTGGATTCTCGGTATCGTCGAGGAGGCCGAAGTCGGCAAGATCTACACCGGCAAGGTGGTCAACATCGTCGATTTCGGCGCGTTCGTGAACTTCATGGGCGGCAAGGACGGGCTCGTCCACGTCTCCGAGATGAAGAACGAGCGGGTCGAGAAGCCGACCGACGTCGTCTCCGAAGGCCAGGAAGTGAAGGTCAAGGTGCTCGAGATCGATCCGCGCGGCAAGGTTCGCCTGTCGATGCGCGTGGTCGACCAGGAAACCGGCGAAGCGCTGGAGGACACGCGTCCCCCGCGCGAAGCCCGCGAGCCGCGCGGCGATCGCCCCGGCGGCGACCGCGGCGACCGCCGCGGCCCGACAT